>NZ_JAKWFH010000021.1:0-119336 GCF_029522185.1 Burkholderia sp. IO2
TCCTCCGGTTGCCGGGAAATGCGTGCATTTTCCACTTGGGCACATCGATGCCGTTGGCCCGTGAGGGTCCACCCCTTTTTCTGCTCTCACGTTCACGGGTGGGACGCGTTCATTTCAATTCTCCTGTTCGATGCGTTACATCGGGCCGCGTCGGCATCGCCGATCGGCCTATCGGTCGATGCCGAGCGCCGCCAGTTTCTTGTACAGCGTCGCGCGACCGATGCCGATGCGCGCGGCCGCTTCGACGACCTTCCCGTCACAGGCCGCGAGTGCGTCGGTCAGGAACTGACGCTCCCACGCCGCCAGCGCATCGGCATACGAGGCGGCCGGCGCACCGGATGCCGTCGACGCATCGTCCGCACGCTGTTCGGCCGGCACCACGCCACCCTGCTGCGCCGGCGCCGCGCCGTCCGGCGAGATCCGCACCGGCCCGAGAAACGGCGCGAGCGCGCGCGCATCGATCACCGAACGGTCCGACAGCATCAGCGCGCGTTCGAGCGTGTTGCGCAACTCGCGCACGTTGCCGGGCCACGGATACGCGCACAGCATCCGCAGCGCATCGTCGGTCAGCTCGCAGTGCGCGGCGCGTCCGTGCTGGGCCGCCAGCTCCTCGAGCGTCGCATAAACCAGCGCCGCGATGTCGGATGCGCGTTCGCGCAGCGGCGGTGCATGGATCGTCAGCACGTTCAGCCGGTAATAGAGATCCGCGCGAAAACGCCCGGCCGTCACCAGCGCCGGCAGGTCGGCCGACGTGGCGGCGATGATGCGCACGTCCGCGCGCACGATCCGGTTCGAGCCGACCGGCTCGAACTCCTTGTCCTGCAGCACGCGCAGCAGCTTGCCCTGCAACGGCAGCGGCATGTCGCCGATCTCGTCGAGAAACAGCGTGCCGCGATCGGCCAGCTCGAACTTGCCGACGCGTCCCTTCCGATCGGCACCGGTGTACGCGCCCGGCGCCGCGCCGAAGAATTCGGTTTCGAGCAGCGTGTCGGGAATCGCGGCGACGTTGACGGTCACGAGCGGCTGGAGCGCACGCGCCGACGCCGCGTGAATCGCATGGGCGAGCAACTCCTTGCCGGTGCCCGTCTCGCCGAGCAGCAGCACCGGCGAATCGACCTGCGCGGCGCGGCGCGCCTGGCGCTTGGTCTCGAGGCTCGCGGCACTCGTGCCGACGAAGCTCGCGAACGTGTATTTCGCGCGGCGCGCCTGAGCGAGCGAGCGCTGCGTCGCGATCAGTTGCTGCTGAAGCTGCGCGTAGCGGGAAAAAATCGGCGTGAGCGTCTTCAACTGGTCGAACAGCGCGAAGCCGATCGCGCCGACCGTCTCGCCGGCTTCGTTCTTCAACGGCAGGCGCGTGACGACGAGCGGCTCGCGGCCCGTCTCCATGATGTCGAGCAGGATCGGCTGTCCGGTCGACACCACCTCCCGCATCAGGCTGTTCGGGATCACGGCCTCGCAGTCGAGGCCGACGGCCTGCTGCGGATCGGCGAAACCGAAGCGCGCCGCGTAACGTTCGTTCATCCACACGACGCGCGCGTCGCGATCGACGACCACCGTACCCGCACTCGAATCCTCGAAGGTCCGGAACAGCGACTCGGCGGCGCGCCGCAGCACGTCGCCGTAGTTGACGGGCAGGCGCGCCCAGTCGTTCATCATCGTGTCTTCGTCTCCGTGTATCCTCGACCGGATGTCTCCGGAACGAGACGGATTATCTCACTATGGAGACACGTCGCAATGCGTTGTCCGGGAATGCCCTGCACGATTTCGAGGGGTGACCGGATGGCCGAAACGTCTCCGGATGGAGACGTTTTATGTAGAATCGTCAGACTTGCGCCGGCGCGGGCCCGCCGGCCGCCGGCGGGCCCATGTCCGGCGGCGCAATCCGGCCGATGGCACGAAACCTGCACGAACCTGAGCCGGTCCGCGGCGCGTCGCGCGATCGAACAACAACCAAAGCCATTAGGAGACTCCCTTGTCTTTCGTGATCGTCCTCGCCGCGCTGGCGTTCCTGATGTTCGCCGCGTATCGCGGCTACAGCGTGATCCTGTTCGCGCCGATCGCCGCGCTCGGCGCGGTGCTCCTGACCGAACCCGCCGCCGTCGCACCGGTCTTCTCCGGCATCTTCATGGAGAAGATGGTCGGCTTCGTCAAACTGTACTTCCCGGTCTTCATGCTCGGCGCCGTGTTCGGCAAGGTGATCGAACTGTCCGGGTTCTCCGAATCGATCGTCCATGCGGCGATCCGCTACATCGGCCGCTCGCGCGCGAATGCGGTGATCGTCGCGGTGTGCGCGCTGCTCACCTATGGCGGTGTCTCGCTGTTCGTCGTGGTGTTCGCGGTCTATCCGTTCGCGGCCGAACTCTATCGCCAGAGCAACATCCCGAAACGACTGATGCCCGGCGCGATCGCCCTCGGCGCGTTCTCGTTCACGATGGATTCGCTGCCCGGCACGCCGCAGATCCAGAACATCATCCCGACCACGTTCTTCAAGACGACCGCCTGGGCCGCGCCCGCGCTCGGTACGATCGGCTCGCTGTTCATCATCGTCGTCGGCCTCACGTATCTCGAATGGCGCCGCCGTTCGGCGATGGCGAAGGGCGAAGGCTACGGCACGTCGCTCGTCAACGAGCCGGAACGCGTCGAGGCGAAGGCGCTGCCCCATCCCGCGCTGGCGATCCTGCCGCTGATCCTCGTCGGCGTGTCGAACTTCGCGTTCACGAAGCTGATCCCGCAGTGGTACGGCGCCGCGTCGTACACGGTCGCGCCGGACGTGCTGCCCGGCGTGCACGCGCCGGTCACGACGTCGATCAAGACCGTCGTCGCGATCTGGTCGGTCGAGGCTGCGCTGCTGCTCGGTATCGTGCTGGTCGTGCTGACGGCATTCAAGCGTGTCAGCGACCGCTTCGCGGCCGGCTCCAAGGCCGCCGTCGCCGGCGCGCTGCTCGCCGCGATGAACACCGCGTCGGAATACGGCTTCGGCGGCGTGATCGCCGCGCTGCCGGGCTTCCTCGTCGTCAGCGATGCGTTGAAGAGCATCCCGAACCCGCTCGTCAACGCAGCCGTGTCGGTCAGCTCGCTCGCCGGCATCACGGGCTCGGCGTCCGGCGGCATGAGCATCGCGCTCGCCGCGATGTCGGACCTGTTCATCAAGGGCGCACAGGCGGCCAACATCCCGATGGACGTACTGCACCGGGTCGTCGCGATGGCGAGCGGCGGCATGGACACGCTGCCGCACAACGGCGCGGTCATCACGCTGCTCGCGGTCACGGGCCTCACGCACCGCGAGTCGTATCGCGACATCTTCGCGGTCACCGTCATCAAGACGCTCGCGGTGTTCTTCGTGATCGCCGTCTACTACGCCACGGGGCTCGTGTAAGCCCTGGCATCGAGGCGGCGTTCGTCCGTCGCCGTCCGCATCGCGTTTCAGGATCGGACCGCATGCGCACCGGAACGGATTCCGGAATGCGCATCCGGTCCGATTTCATTTCCCTGCCCGGCGAATCAGGCCCAATCCACGCCACCGTGCCCGCGCGCGTGGGGCCGCCCGGCCGCATTGCGCGGCCCTGCCGCCATCCGCCGATTGTTGCCGGGAGCAAAACACTGCGTTGGGCGCGATCGCATTTTTCACATCTCCGCCCGGGCCTACACTGGTTTCAACGTCGCCTGGCGCTTCGACGAACGAAGCGCTGCGATTCACCGGAATCGTGGAGGTCCCGATCATGAAGCGCCTGATCCCTGCCGTTGCCATCGCCCTCGCCGTCTTGGCCCCGTTTGCCGCGCAAGCCCAGTCGAACCAGCCGCTCACGCGCGCGCAGGTCCACGCCGAAGTCAAGGCGCTCAAGCAGGCCGGCTTCCAGTCGAGCGACTGGTTCTATCCGGCCAGCATCATGTCCGCCGAAGCGAAGATCGCCCGCCAGCACGACGCCGGATACGGCAGCGACCGCGGCGCGTCGTCGCAGTCGGGCCGGTAACGGAACGTCCGGCCCGCTCGACGATGCGCTCGCGCGTCGTTACGCCTTCACGGGCTGGATCAGCTTCGCGCACGCCGCCGCCTGCGGATCGCCGGCCGGCAGCTTCCCGCACACGCCGTCGAACTGCTTGACGACCGACTTGACCGACGCATCGTGCGCGCCGCTGGCGCGCCAGCGGTTCAGTTGCGTGACGACCTTGGTCAGCGCGCGCAGGTTCGCGCCGTAGAACGCGTCGCGGGTCTTGTCGGCCTGCGCGAGCACACTGGCGGCAATTCCTTCGATGCGCGCCGCATCGTTCGGCGCCAGTTCCACCGCATTCGCGAAGTAAGTCGCGCCCCAGCGCAGCTTTGTCGCCGGCCCGTTCGCCGCGTCGTACGCCTTGCGATACCAGTCGAGCGCCGCCGCCTTGTCGCCGCGCGCCTTCGCGTTCGCGGCCAGCCCCGACATGAAATAGTACGGCGTGGACGAACGCGGCAGCTCGGCCTTCAGCAACGCATCCGATTCGTCGTACAGGCCGGCGTCGGTCAGCGTGTCCGCGCCTTCGCTGACGAGCGCCTGCCGCTCGTACGCGTTCGCCGCGCCCTGCACCGACGCGGCGATCTGCTTGCGCGCGGTGTCGGCCAGCGTCGATGTCGCAGCCGGCGTGCCCTTGCGCGCATCGCCGCGCGCGAGCAGCACGCGGCCGTGCAGCGCCATCAGCCGGTCGATCGACGACAGCGTGGTGTCGGTCGACAGGCGCGCCAGCGCCGTGTCGTACGTGCCGCGCAATTTCGTGCGCTGCGCGTCGTCGCCGCCGAGATACGCGACCACGCGCGCAGGGGCCGCGACCAGCACGTCCGAATCGGCCCGCGACAGCGCGGCATCGTGCAGCACCGTGCGCAGCGAATCGGCCAGCGCGGCCTTGTCGAGCGCACCGGCCTGCGTCGGGTCGTCCGACGCGGCGACCACCGCCGACTTCAGCGCGAAGCGCGCCGCTTCGGCTTTCGCCCCGGCCGCCCGTGCGCGTTGCGCGAGCGACTGCAGCGTCTGCGCGACACGATCGGCCGGCACCGGCAGCGCACCGTCGGTATCCCATGAATAGTCGGCCAGCAGGCGCCATTCGTCCGGTGTCAGCGACGCGCCGTTCTTCAGCGCCGTCGCGAGCGTCTGCCGCACCGGGTGCGCGGCCGTCATCCCGAGCGACAGCGCCTGCATGTAGCGGTCGAGATCGGCTTCGCCCGGCAGCCGCGTCACTTCGGTGCCGTCGGGGCGGAACAGGATCATCGTCGGATAGCCGTGCACCTTGAAACGCTCGCCGAGCTTCTGCGCGCTCTCGGTGTCGCCGTCGAGATACACGGGCACGAAGAACGACGAGCGCGTCTTGAAGGCCTGCTGGCTGAAGATCGTCGACTTCACCTGGTTGCACGACGGACACCATACCGCGCCCCAGTACAGCAGCAGCGGCTTGCCCTCGCGCTTCGCGAGCGCGAATGCGGCGTCGACGTCGCCGTGTTGCCACGCGATGCCGGGCGGCAGATGCGCACCGTCGGGCGATGCGTTCGCCACCGGGGCGCCCACGGGCGCGGCAGCGGCAAGCGCCGCACCGGCGGCGGCGAACAGGCAGGCGGCGGTGAGATTGCGAAGAACGGTTTTCATCGAAGCGGGTTCCGTTGAACAAGACGGTTTCAGGGAGATGCCGCGCACGCAACGAGGGCCGTGAAGCGATGACGACGAGGCCGGCCGACCTGCAGCGCCGCGCATGCATCGATACGGAAAAGCGAAGCCGGCCGCGGCGACCGGCAAATCGCTCGACGATACGACGGGTACAGCCGAAGGAAAACGAACGAATTCTCGATTGAATATGACGCGCGGCATCGCGGCCGCGTGTGCCGTCACGTCCGCAGCGGCCGGCCCTTCACGGCCGCGCCTTGAGCCGGGCCATGTGATACACGGACGCATGCACGCCGTCGCGCAACGCGTAATCCGGCGATTCGCCCTCGATGCGGAAACCGTGTTTCTCGTAGAGCGCGATCGCCGCGCGGTTGTCGGTAAACACGGTCAGCTCGAGACGCGTGATGTTCAGCCAGTTCTCCGCGAGATCGATCGC
This sequence comes from Burkholderia sp. IO2, assembly GCF_029522185.1. Classification (NCBI taxonomy): domain Bacteria; kingdom Pseudomonadati; phylum Pseudomonadota; class Betaproteobacteria; order Burkholderiales; family Burkholderiaceae; genus Burkholderia; species Burkholderia sp. IO2. The sequence continues at coordinate 6,058 of NZ_JAKWFH010000021.1, forward strand.
GGCCGCGAGCAACCGACCGCCGATGCCGCGCCCGTGACGCGCCGCGTCGACCATCATGCCGAGCGCCGCCGCGTGGCGCCGGCGCGGATTCGGCTCGGGATGCAGACCGAGATGGCCGACCACCGTGCCGTCGATTTCGGCGACGAGGCTCACGCCGTGCTCGCGCACGTTGTCGAGCCGCTTCCGCCATTTTTCGAGCGACGGAAACGGCTGCTGCAACGTATTCATGTACACCGCGGGATGCGCGGCGATCTGCCGGATCGCGTCGACGTCGTGCGTCTCGCTGTGCCGGATCGTGATATCGGTCATGGGTGGGCCGGTTCCGAAAAGTCGCGCCGAACGCGCGGACTGCGCAGGCGCGCAGCAACGCATCGAGCTTAGCCGATTTCACGCATTTGAAACACGGGTGTCACGCCGTTGCACGTCAGGTTGCATCCGCAACCAAGCGCGCTCGCGCGATCCGCGCCCATCCGGAAAATTCTGACCGGTCACGCGTGCGGCGATCGGTAATTTCTTACCGTTTTCGATCTCGCATCGCGCTCGAACGAATCGTTGCGCACGCAACGTCACGTGCGCGACATGCGATGTCATTTCTTCATCACGCCTGCGTCATGTCGCGTCCCTAGACTGGGCGCCGCCCCAGCCCGGCATGCGCCGGCCCGGTGTGTGCCGACTCCTGCCCCGCGCACCACGAGCGCACGGCGCGTAGGATCGCGACGGCGGCCGCGGCAGCCGCGCGACGTCGCGCATCGGGCGATGCGCGCACCGCCGCAACAGGCGTCCGATGCGCCCAACGCGCACGCATCGCCGGTCGTTCCGGCGCGAGACGACGCCCGGGCACCGTCAGACGAACGCACGAACGCTCCCACCCTCACAGGACACGAACGCCATGACGTCACGCCGCAAATTCCTTCAGCAAACCGCCGGTTCCGGCCTCGCCGCCGCCGCGCTGTCCGCGTTTCCGCCGAGCATCCGCCGCGCGCTCGCGATTCCCGCCTTCCACGAAACGGGGACCATCCAGGACGTCAAGCACGTCGTGCTGCTGATGATGGAGAACCGTGCGTTCGACAGCTACTTCGGCACGTTCAAGGGCGTGCGCGGCTACGGCGACCGCTTCGCGGTGCCGTCGCCGAACGGCCGCGACGTGTTCTACCAGGCGTACACGAAGGCGACGCCCGCCGCGACCGTGACGCCGTATCACCTCGACGCGCGCCAGGGCAACGCGCAGCGCGCGGGCGGCACGCCGCACACGTGGGCCGATGCGCAGGCCGCGTGGGACCACGGCCGGATGAACCGCTGGCCCGACGCGAAGACGCCGCTGTCGATGGGCTACTACGACGCGGCCGAGGTGCCGTTCCAGCGCGCGCTCGCCGATGCGTTCACGCTGTGCGACCACTACCACTGCGGGATGCACACGGGCACGATCGCGAACCGCCTGTTCTACTGGAGCGGCACCAACGGCCCGAACGGCATCAGCCCGGCCGGCGGCAACCGCGTGAAGATCGCCGCGCTGAACAACCAGTTCAACGGCGGCAACGACATCGGCCCGTCGAGCCAGGGCTGGACCTGGACGACCTATGCCGACCGGCTGCAACAGGCCGGCGTGAACTGGAAGGTCTACCAGAGCCTGATCGACAACTTCGGCTGCAACGAGATGATGAGCTTCCGCCACTGGCGCGCGGCGATCGAGCAGATGCCGGCCGCGCGCCGGCCCACGTACGTCGCGTCGACCGACATCACGCAGCCGGTGACGGCGGCCGGCGCGTTCTACGATCCGGCGATCGACGACCCGCTGAGCCCGCTCGCGAAGGGCTTCGGCAACACGATGCCGTACGGCTTTCTCGAGACGTTCCGCGACGACATCCGCAACGGCAAACTGCCGGAAGTGTCGTGGATCATCCCGCCGTCCGCGTACAGCGAACACCCGGGGCCGTCGAGCCCCGCGCAGGGCGGCTGGTACGTGCAGGCCGTGCTCGACGCGCTGACGGCGAACCCGGAGGTCTGGAGCAAGACCGTGCTGCTGGTCAACTACGACGAGAACGACGGTTTCTTCGACCACATGCCGTCGCCGGCCGTGCCGTCGCGCAACCCCGACGGCACGCTCGCGGGCGGCCATACGCTGTCGGCCGCCGACGTCGCGGTCGAATACCACGACTTCACGCCGGCCACGTCGAGCCAGCCGGCCGTCGACGGCCGTCCATACGGCCCGGGCCCGCGCGTGCCGATGTGGATCGTGTCGCCGTGGAGCCGCGGCGGCTGGGTCAACTCGCAGGTGTTCGACCACACGTCGACGCTGCGCTTCCTCGAGAAGCGCTTCGGCGTCGCGGAGCCGCAGATCAGCGCGTACCGCCGCGCGGTGTGCGGCGACCTAACGAGCGCGTTCAACTTCCGCACGCCGAACAACGAGCCGCTGCCGACGCTCGCGGGCCGTACGACGAAAAGCCAGGTCGACGCGCTGAGCGCCGCGCAGCAAACCGCGCCGAAGATCGTGCCGCCCGCCACGCCCGCGCTGCCGACGCAGGCGACCGGCGTGCGCCCGTCGCGCGCGTTGCCGTACGAACTGCACGCGAGCGCGCGCACCGATGCCGGCGCCGGCACGGTCACGCTGAAGTTCGCGAACACCGGCCACGCCGCCGCCGTGTTTCACGTCTACGACAAGCTGCACCTCGACCGGCTGCCGCAGCGCTACGTCGTCGAGCCGGGCAAGACGCTGCACGGCGACTGGGCCGCGCGCGCCGACAATGGCGGCAAATATGACCTGTGGGTGCTCGGCCCGAACGGCTATCACCGCCGCTTCACCGGCGACCTGAGCCGTCTGGCCGGCGCGCGTGCGCCGCACCCCGAAGTGCGCGTCGGCTATGCGGGCGCGAGCGGCAACCTCCATCTGCGGCTGCGCAACGACGGCGGCGGCACGGTGCGCTTCACGGTGAAATCGAACCAGGTCTACGGGCCGCTGTCCGGGCACGGCGGAAACGACGACCGCGGCAACGGTCATGGCCACGGCACCGACAACGCCACCGGCCACGGCACCGGCACCACCTGGACCGTCACGGTGCGCGCCGGCGACCAGTCCGAGTTGCACTGGAAACTCGACTCGACCGGCCATTGGTACGACTTCATCGTCACCGCCGACAGCGACGCGAGCTTCTCGCGCCGCGTGGCCGGCCGCGTGGAAACCGGCCGCCACTCGGTGAGCGACCCGGCAATGGGGCTCGCCGACCGCTTCTGACGCCGCCGCGGCGACGCGCGGCGCAGCGCGTGTCGCCACCCGCGCCGGCGTAGCCGAGAACGCCGCTCGGGCACCGGTTTCACCCGGTGCCCGATCCGGCTGAGACGCCCGCCCGGCGCGGCTCAAACATCAGAGGGATCGGTGGTGCAGCCCTCATTTCACCCCCACGAAAATGCTCCGTGTCGCGGCCCGTTCGCGTTAAACTGCGTCAAGCCGTATTCAACAAAGACATCTTTGCCGCTCCGGCATCCACGACACGATACGAGGATAGGTTCGATGCGCACTACCGGCTCATCCGGGGCAATGACCCTGCTCACCGAACACGACCCGGCCGACGGCCGCGAACTGCGCTCGCTCCGGCTCGAAGCGACCGGCGACGGCAAGAGCGTGCTGCTGATCGAGATCGACGAACGCAAGCCCGGCATCCATCGTGAGGTCCGCTACGAGATCACGCCGGCCGAACTGATCGCGGCGATCCGCTCGCACGGCGCCGAGCTGCCCGGCGAAAACCATGGCGCCGCCTCGCTCGCTCGCACGCCTTCCTGATTCCGGACGGTGAGCCGCGTGCCACGCGCCGGCTCACCGACATCCCCCTGCCGCCGTCAGGCGCTTTCCGTCATTCCCGCCGCTGCCTTGAAAAAGGCCGATAATCGGCCCATCTGCATTTCCTGCCCACGCGTTTCCTTTTCGGCCAGCCGTCATGCTCCGTGACCTCGTCGCCCAGTACGGGCCGCTTCTCGTGTTCGCCAACGTGCTCGCGGCGGCCATCGGCCTGCCGGTGCCCGCGATGCCGACGCTCGTGCTGTTCGGCGCGATGTCCGCGATGCATCCGGCGATGATCGGCTCGCAACTCGTAACGGTCGTGGCGCTGTCCGTGCTCGGCGCGCTGATCGGCGACACGGTCTGGTACGTCGCCGGGCGGCGTTACGGCGGCACGACGCTGAAGACGATCTGCCGGCTGTCGCTGTCGCGCGATACCTGCGTGAAAAAGACCGAGCGCTTCTTCGGCCGCTACGGCGTGCGCGTGCTCGCGGTCGCGCGCTTCATTCCGGGGTTGTCGCTGGTGTCGGTGCCGATGGCCGGTGCGCTCGGCACGCGCTACCGCACGTTCGCCGGCTACGACGCGCTCGGCGCCGCGCTGTGGACGATCGTCGGGCTGATGGCCGGCCTCGTGTTCTACCGGCAGATCGACTGGCTGTTCGCCGGCGCGAGCCGCCTCGGCCGTGCGGTGCTGCTGGTGATCGTCGCGCTGCTCGCTGTCTATGCGGCCGTGCGGTGGATGCGCCGCCGCGCGCTGATCCGCCAGCTCGCGAACGCGCGGATCGGCGTCGACGAGCTCGACGTGCTGCTGCGCGACACTGCCGCCCCGGTGGTGCTCGACGTCCGCTCGCCCGAGCACCGCAAGCTCGACCCCTTCACGATTCCCGGTGCACAGTTCGCCGACGAACGCCAGATCGGCGACATCGTCGCGCGCTATCCGCTCACGCAGAAGTTCGTCGTCTATTGCTCGTGCCCGAACGAAGTGACGGCCGCGCTGATGGCGAAGCGCCTGCTCGATGCAGGCTTCACCGATGCGCTCGCGCTGCGCGGCGGCCTCGACGCATGGCGCGACACGGGCCGCCAGCTCACGTCGCTCGTGGAAGAAACGCCCGCCGCGAACGATGCCGTAGCGGGGTGGCACAAGCCGGCCTGATCGCACCGATCGCGGGCCGGCCGCACCGGGTCCGGACAGGGGGCGTTGCGCCCCCTTCGCATCAGAACGCGTGCAGCGGCAGGTTCACGACCAGACGGTATTCCTTGTTGGTCGCGTCCGAGTAGTGGGACGAGCCGTTGTGCCACATCGCGATGAACGTGACCTTCGTGTCCTTCAGCTTGCCGCTCTGGAACGTGTACGACGGGATGAAGCCGAACTCGTGGTGACGGCCCTGCACCGGCGCGCCGTTGCTCCAGTAGATGCTCGACTTGCTCGGGTCGTTCGCCGCACCCGCGCTGCCGTCCGCGCCCCAGCCCGTCACGCCCCACACCATCGCCTTGAAGCCCGGCAGGCCCGCTTCCTTGCCGTAGAACGTGTAACGCAGCTGCAGCGACTTTTCGTGCGGCGCGTTGTAGTCGACGTCCATCGAGTTGGTCAGGAAGATGCCGTTCGTTTCGTTCAGGTAGTCGAAGAACTGGTCGCCGAGCACCTGCTGGAAGCCGAGCAGCAGCTCGTGCGGGCCGTGCTGCGCGGCCACCGACAGGCTGTACGCGTTGTTGTTGATCTTGCCCTGCAGCGCATCGCCCGTGTCGTGCGTCGAGTAGACGTTGCCGAAGCCGGTCCACTTGATCGTCTGCGGGCTGCCGATGCTGTGCTTCACCGACGCGTAGTACTGGTGCCACACGTCGTCGGCCTGGTTCGCGTACAGCGCGACTTCGCCGTTCGGCGAGTAGTCCCACGTGCCGCCGACGTAGGTCAGGCGATTGACGCGCGTGCCGCCGTATTGCGTCGTCAGGTTGGTGAGCGTCGTATGACCGCGCGCGTCGGTCTTCGTGAAGCTGCCGGCCTCGAGCATCACGTTCTTGAATTCATTGCTGACGATCGTCGCGCCGAGGAACGTCGGCGGCAGCGCACGGTTGTCGTGCTGCTCCATGAACGGGTTGTCGACGGCCTGCAGACCGTACTTGACCACCGTGTTCGAGATGCGCGCCTTCACGTCGTAGATGCCCGGGTACGCCCATGCAAGCTGGTTCGACCCGCCGCCGCCCTTCGCCACGTGCACCATGTTGCCGGCGCCCGCGCCGCCGTCGAGTTTCAGGCCCGCGTACAGCGACGCGTCCACGCCGAAGCCGATCAGGCCCGCCGTATAGCCGGACTCGAAGTTCGCCATCACGCCCTGGACCCACGCATGGCGGTGCGGCCCGCCCTTGTTGTCGAGGATGTCCGAATAGTTGCGGAACAGGAAGTCGAGATGGCTGTCGGCGATGAAGCCCTTCGATTTCGACTGCGCCGACGGCTCGTCGGGCGGCGTGACGGCCTGGGTCGCCTCGGCGTTGACAATGGCGTTCTGGGTCGGCGCCTGCGCAACGGCCGTGCCCGTACCGGCGGCCGGTGCGGCCTGCGCGACCGTCAGCGGCACTGCGTCGTCCGCATGCGCGACACCCGTCAGCGAGACGCCGGCGAGCGCCGGCAGTCCCCATGCAAGCAGCATCTTCGATGCCGTCCCGATCGTCTTCTGCTTTTTCATCATCATTCTCGTCTTGTGTTGATATCGTCCACGCCGGTTGCGATCCGCTTCCAGCCCCCCGGCGAGCCCGGCTAAGGACGCGCCTGTACCCGCGGCGCGAAGATCGTTCGCGCCGCACCTACCCCTGTTGACCTGCCTTGGTTATGTTTGCTGCGTCACTTCACATCACGCCGCGCCCGCGCGGATGCACGCGACGCGCGCCGCCGAGCCGTGCCGTACTTCCGGCAGCGGCACGCCCTGCGCGCACGCGTCGATCGCGACCGGGCAGCGCGTGCGGAACGCGCAGCCGGACGGCGGGTTGAGCGGCGAGGGCATCTCGCCCGCCAGCAGCATCGGACGGCGAGCACGCTCGCGCGCCGGCTCCGGCGTCGGCGCCGCATCGAGCAGCGCCTTCGTGTACGGGTGTTGCGGCACGCCGTACACGTCCTGCCGCGTGCCGAACTCCATCACGCGGCCGAGATACATCACGAGCACGCGCTGGCTGATGGCCTTCACCACCGCCAGGTCGTGCGCGACGAACAGATAGGACAACGACAGTTCGCGCTGAAGATCGCGCAGCAGGTTCACGATCTGCGCCTGGATCGACACGTCGAGCGCCGATACAGGCTCGTCGCAGATCACGAGCTTCGGCTCGCCGATCAGCGCACGCGCGATGCCGACGCGCTGGCACTGCCCGCCGGAAAATTCATGCGGATAACGCAGCAGGTGATGCGCGTTCAGGCCGACGCGTTCGAGCATCGTGACCACGCGGCGGCGCACCTCGGTGCGGCCGAGGCCGGCATGATGCGTGACGAGCGGCTCCGCGACGACCTGCTCGATCGTCATGCGCGGGTCGAGCGACGCGAGCGGATCCTGGAAGATCATCTGCACTTCGCGCCGCATCGCGGTGCCGCGCAGGTGATCGGGCGCGACGGCCTGGCCGCGCCATTTCACGGTGCCGGCCGTCATCGGCACGAGGCCGATCAGCGCGCGTGCGAGCGTCGACTTCCCGCAGCCAGACTCGCCGACGAGCCCGACCGTCTCGCCGCGCTTCACGTCGAACGACACGCCGTCGACGGCGCGCAGCGTGCCCTTCGGCGACCACGGATAGCCGCCGAGCGGCACGCGGAAATGCACCTTCAAGTTCTCGACGGACAGCAACGTGTCGTCCGTCGCGCCGGCTGGGCGGCGTTCATCGACGCTCATCGCAGACCTCCCGTCAGATCGGCCACCGGGCGGTGGCACGCGCGCACCGCGCCCGCGGCGCCATAGGTTTCGAGCGCCGGGCGCGCGGCGCCGCAGCGTTCTTCCGCATACGTGCAACGCTTCGCGAACGCGCAGCCGGCCGGCGCGGTGCCGGGCATCGGCGGGTTGCCGGGAATCGCGACGAGCGGCGCATCGTCCGCGTCGGTCAGCCGCGGCAGCGCGTTGAGCAGGCCGATCGTGTACGGATGCGACGGCGCCGCGAAAATCGAGTCGGCCGGCGCGTATTCGACGGTGCGGCCCGCGTACATGACCATCACGTCGTCCGCGAGGCCGGCGACCACGCCCATGTCGTGCGTGATCAGCACGATCGCGGTGCCGCGCTCGCGGTTCAGCTCGCGCAGCAGGTCGATGATCTGCGCCTGCACGGTCACGTCGAGCGCGGTGGTCGGCTCGTCGGCGATCAGGATTTCCGGCTCGGACAGCAGCGCCATCGCGATCATCACGCGCTGCCGCATGCCGCCCGAGAACTCGTGCGGATACATGCGGATGCGGCGCGCCGCGTCGGGAATGCGCACCGATTCGAGTGCGTCGATCGCGCGCTTCGTGGCTTCCTTGCGCGACAGCTTGCGATGCAGCTGCAGCGTCTCGGTCATCTGCCGCTCGATCGTCAGGAACGGATTGAGCGACGTCATCGGATCCTGGAAGATCATCGCGATGCGGTCGCCGCGCACGGCGTTCAATGCGCGCGTATCCATCTCGAGCAGGTTGTCGCCGCGGTAGCGCGCGGTGCCGGTCGTCGTGCCGTTGCCGGCCAACAGGCCGAGCAGCGCCATCACGGTCTGGCTCTTGCCCGAGCCCGATTCGCCGACGATGCCGAGCGTCTTGCCGGCTTCGAGCGAGAACGACACGCCGTTCACGGCGTCGATCGGCGGCGCATCCTTGCGCGTGAAGCGCACGCCGAGATTTTCCACTTCCAATAGAGCTGCCATCTTCAGCGATCCTTCGGGTCGAGCGCGTCACGCAGGCCGTCGCCGACGAAGTTCACGCAGTAGAGCGTCACGCACAGCATGACGGCCGGGGCCAGCAGCAGCCACGGCATCGATTCCAGTTTCTGCGCGCCGTCCTGGATCAGCACGCCCCAGCTCGTCATCGGTTCCTGCACGCCGAGGCCGAGGAACGACAGCACCGATTCGGTCAGCACGATGTTCGGCACCGAGACCGTCGCGTACACGACGACCACGCCGAGCAGGTTCGGCACGACGTGGCGCAGCACGATCGACCCCGGCGACACGCCGATCGCGCGCGCCGCGTCGACGAACTCGCGATTGCGCAGCGACAGCGTCTGGCCGCGCACGACGCGCGCCATGTCGATCCACGAGAACGCGCTGATGGTCAGCACGACCAGCATGAACGAGCGGCCGAACAGGGTCATCATCAGGATCGCGATCAGCAGGTACGGGATCGCGTACATCATGTCGACGACGCGCATCATCACGGAGTCGACGCGGCCGCCCGCGAAGCCCGCGGTCGCGCCCCACGCGACGCCGAACAGGCCCGACACGAGCGTGCCGAGCAGGCCGACCTCGATCGAGACGCGGCCGCCGATCAGCGTGCGCACGAGCAGGTCGCGGCCGAGCTCGTCGGTGCCGAACCAGTGCTGGTTCGCCCAGGTCGGCGGCAGGCTGATCGCGCCCCAGTCGCTCGCGGCGGGATCGGCCGCGAGCAGCCACGGTCCGACGAAGCACGCGAGCGTGATCAGCGCGAGCAGCACGAGGCTGAACACGGCCGCGCGGTTGTGAAGGAAGCGCGCGAACGCCAGCTCGAGCGGCGAGCGCGAACGCGGCGGCGAATCGGTCTGCACGGGCAGGCCGACGACGGGAGTGGTCGGAGTCATCGCTGTGCCTCGCTCAATAACGGATGCGCGGATCGAGCCACGCGTACGCGAGGTCGACCAGCAGGTTGAACAGCACCGCGCAGACGGTCGTCAGCACGACGAGGCCGAGCACCAGCGTGTAGTCGCGGTTGATCGCGCCGTTCACGACGAGCTGCCCGAGGCCCGGCAGCGCGAACACCGATTCGGTGACGACGGCCGCCGTGATCGACGTGATGCAGACCGTGCCGAACAGCGACACGACCGGCATCAGCGCGGGCTTCAGCGCATGACGCAGCACGATCGTCGAGCCCGGCAGGCCCTTCGCGCGCGCGGTGCGGATGTAGTTGCTCGACAGCGTCTCGATCATCGAGCCGCGCATCACGCGCGCGAGCAGCGACACGTTGATGAAGGTCAGCAGCACGATCGGCAGCAGCCGGTATTGCCAGCCGCCGTCGCCCCAGCCACCCGCCGGCAGCCAGCCGTTGCCGGCCGACGTCTTCAGCAGGATCGCGAAGATCCACACGAGCACCGGGCCGAGCACGAACGGCGGCACGACGTTGCCGAAGTTGCCGATCAGCATCACGAAGCGGTCGATCACGCTGTCGCGGCGCACGGCCGCGACGGTGCCGAGCAGCACGCCGAGCACGATCGAGACCGGGATCGACACGCCGCCCACGCCGAGGCTCACCGGCAGCGCCTTCTTCACGAGATCGTTCACCGACCAGTCGACGTAACGGAACGACGGGCCGAGATCGCCGTGCAGCAGCGAGCCGAGATACAGCAGGTACTGCTTCCACAGCGGCTCGTCGAGGTGGTATTTCGCGTTCAGGTTCGCGAGCGTCGCGGCGGACAGCTGCTTCTCCGTATCGAACGGGCCGCCGGGCGTGAAATGCAGCAGCAGGTAGCAGACGGTGATGACCGCGAGGATCGTCGGCACCGCCCACAACGTGCGCCTCAATGCATAGGCCAGCATGATCGCTCCGCTCAGTGCTTGATCAGGTACAGGTCCTGCGAAGCACGCATGTCGATCACGTTCTTCAGCGAATAGCCGCCCACGTAGGGCTTCACGAGACGATCGGCCGAATACTGGAACAGCGGCACCATCGGCGTGTCCTTCATCGCCATGTCGTGCGCCTGCGTGAGCAGCGTGGTGCGCGCCTGGTCGTCGAGCTTCTGGTTGCCTTCGTCGACGAGCGCGTCCATCTGCTTGTTGCAGTAGCCGACGGTGTTCTGCGAGCTGCCGCAGCGGATCAGGTCGAAGAAGGTCATCGCGTCGTTGTAGTCGGCGAACCAGCCGTCGCGCGCGATCTGCACCTTGCCGTCATGCCGCTGCTTCATCAGCACCTTGAACTCGACGTTCTCGAGCTTCGTGGTGATGCCGAGCTTGGTGCGCCATTCCGATGCGGTGAACAGCGCGACCTTCTTGTGCAGGTCGTTGGTGTTGTACGTGAGCGTGAACGACAGCGGCTTCGCGTCCGAGTAGCCAGCCTGCTTCAGCAGGTCCTTCGCGGTCGCGATGCGCTTGGCCATCGGCCACGACGCCCATTCCGGCGTGAACGGCTGCACGCCCTTCGTGCCGTTCGGCATCAGCCCGTACATCGGCTTCTCGCCGGCCTGCGTGAGCTTCGACGTCAGCACGTCGCGATCGATCACCATCGACAGCGCCTGACGCACGCGCTTGTCCTTCAGCGCCGCGTCGCTGTTGTTCAGGTAGTAGTAGTAGGTCGCGAGCTGCAGGCCCGGGCGCAGTTCGGCGCCGAACTGCTTGCTGACCTGCTGGAAGATGCCCGACGGGATCGAGTAGCTGTAGTCGATCTGGCCGGCCTGGTACATGCGCATCGCGGTTTCGTCGCTTTCGATCGGCAGGTACGTGACCTTGTTGATCACGACCTTCGACGCGTTCCAGTACTTCGCGTCCTTCGTCGCCACGATGCGGTTGTTCGGCTGCCAGTCGACGAGCTGGTACGCGCCGTTGCTGACGATGTTGCCCGGGCGCGTCCATGCGTCGCCGAACTTCGCGACCACGTCCTTGTTCACCGGCGCGAGCGGCGCCATCGCGGTCAGTTCGGGGAAGAACGCGACGGGCACGTCGGTCGTCACCTCGAGCGTGTACGGATCGACGGCGCGCACGCCGAGCGTCGACGGCGCGGCCTTGCCCGCGATGATGTCCTTCGAGTTCTTGATGAACTCGACGAGGATCGTGTATTTCGAGCCGGTCTTCGGATCGACGAGGCGCTGCCACGAATAGACGAAATCGGCGGCCGTCACCGGCTGGCCGTTGCTCCACTTCGCGTCGTGGCGAAGCTTGAAGATCCACGTCTGCGGCGTCTTGCGTTCCCACGACAGCGCGACGCCCGGCACGACCTGGCCGGCCGCATCGATGCGCGCGAGCCCTTCGAACAGGTCGAGGCCGATCGTGTTGCCGGTCCACGATTCGATGTGCGCGGGGTCGAGCGACTCGACTTCGGCGGGCACCTGTCGCGTCAGGTCCTGTTGCGGAGCGAGCGTGACGTTGGACGGAACGGTCACGGCGTGGGCGACGGGCGCCGTCAGGGCGAGCGCGGCCAGCACGGCCGACATGGCATGCAAGGATTTCATCGTGGCAGTCTTGAGAAGGTGTGTTCGGTGAGCGTCGCGCGGCGGATGCCGCGGCTTACGCGTGAGACGCTGACGGGTGCAGCGATTGAGGAGGCCCGTGGTTCTCGTATTGCATGTTAGTATTCCTTACATTTCTTTCGACAGGCATCCCGTCGAAGAAACGAAGGAATACCTGTGCGTTAGAACAGCCTCGGTGTCCCGACCCAGACCACCACCGACTCGATCTTCGCGGTGTTGACCCAGCTGTGCGGGACCGTCGACTGATAGTGCGAACTGTCACCGGCCTGCAGGACGAACGTCTTGCCTTCCAGCGTCAGCGACACTTCCCCTTCAATCACGTACAGGAACTCCTCTCCTGCATGTGTCGTCACCTCGGACCGTTTCTGCCCCGGCGGCATCCTCACGAGGATCGCCTCCAGCTGGCGCCCTTCGGACACGTTCGTCAGCCTCGCGAACAGGTTCGTCGAATCGGCGAACCCGAAGAAGCGCAACTGATCGCCTCGGCAGACCGAGCGTTCTTCACTCGGCGTATCCACGAAGTACTGCACCGTCACACCGAGCGCGTGGGCGATACCGGCCAGCGACGTCAGTGACGGCGACGCGAGCCCGCGCTCGACTTGAGACAGAAACGGCTTCGAAATCCCCGCGGCGGTAGCGGTGTCGTCGAGCGTGCGCTTCAGACGTTGGCGCAACGCGCGAATCTTGCTGCCGAGTGCGACAGCGTCTGCCGATCGCGAGTTTTCAGTGGGGGGAACCATAGCAGGCCGAAAAGTGATCGTCAAAAAATGTTTGATGGAAAGTAACTAAGTTAATTAGAGATAGCTTAATCTTCGGGTTCGTACACGTCTTCGGTGTTGAGCCTGGTGCACTAAACAGGGCACGAAGCGAACGAAACGACGCGCTATCTTGCCAGACTCGCCGGCTTCACAGGCAAGCTGCAAGCGGCTCTCCGGGAATCTTCGGAGGACCTGCGCCAATGCTTACAACTAGATGATGAGACGAATGTTGCTGAAAGCTGCTGCCACATCGGGAGTTTCCCTAGGTAGCGCCCACCTGTCGCACCGGACCGGCACCCGCTACCATGCGCGCGCCGGTCGGGGACCTTCCCCGCCCCATCGGGCGGTGTCCGACCCCGGCCCGGGCTAACCGCCCGACTGTTCCATCGCCTGCACAAGCCTATCCGGCCGATTGTGCACCGGCGCCAGTTCGACCCAAGACGACGCGTGATCCGTGCCGTCCGTTTCAACGAGATTGATGATGCATTCACCTGTTTCCCAAACCCGATCGTTTACGACGGTCTTCCTCATCGAAATGTGGGAGCGCTTCGGCTACTACGGCATGGCCGCGCTCCTGGTCCTCTTCATGGTCGACCGGCTCGGCTTCACCGACAGCCACGCGAACCTGACCTGGGGTGCGTTCACCGCACTCGTCTACGCCGCGCCGTCGATCGGCGGCTGGATCGGCGACAAGGTGCTCGGCGCCCGCCGCACGATGATCATCGGCGCGTCGGTGCTGTGCGCCGGCTACCTGATGCTCGCGGTGCCGAACGATCACCTGACGTACATGTATGCGTCGCTCGGCGTGATCGTCGTCGGCAACGGCCTGTTCAAGGCCAACGCGGCGAACCTCGTGCGCCGCATCTACGAAGGCGACGACGCGCGCATCGACAGCGCGTTCACGATCTACTACATGGCGGTCAACATCGGCTCGACGGTGTCGATGCTCGCGACGCCGTGGATCAAGGATCACTGGGGCTGGCACACCGCGTTCGCGGTCTGCTGCGGCGGCATGCTGCTCGCGATCCTCAACTTCATGCTGATGCACCGCACGCTCGCGCACGTCGGCTCGCAGCCGGACGACGAGCCGATCCGCTGGAAGCGCCTCGGCGCGGTCGCGGCCGGCGGCGTCGGGCTCGCGCTGATCACGCTGTACGTGCTGCAGCACAAGCAGCTCGCGGTCGCGAGCGTGTGGACGGCGGCATTCGCGATCCTCGCGATCTTCGCGTACATGATCGCGAAGTCGGAGCGCTCGGAGCGCGCGGGCCTGATCGCGGCGCTCGTGCTGATCGGCCAGGTGATCCTGTTCTTCATCTTCTACGTGCAGATGTCGACGTCGCTGACGCTGTTCGCGCTGCGCAACGTCGATCCGCGCTTCATGCTGTTCGGCACGACGCTGTTCACGTGGAGCGCCGCGCAGTTCCAGGCGCTGAACCCGATCTGGATCATGCTGCTGAGCCCGGTGCTCGTGTGGGTCTACAACGCCGTCGCGAAGGGCGGCCGCGACCTGCCGGTCGCCGCGAAGTACGCGCTCGGTTTCGGCGCGGTCGCCGCCGGCTACCTGGTGTTCACGATCAGCGGCCGCTACGCGGTCGACGGCCGCGTGTCGTCGTGGTTCATGGTGTGGGGCTACGGCCTGTACTCGCTCGGCGAGCTGCTGGTGAGCGGCCTCGGCCTCGCGATGATCGCCCGCTACGTGCCGGCGCGCATGAGCGGCTTCATGATGGGCGCGTATTTCGTCGCGACGGGCGTGTCGCAGTATCTGGGCAGCGTCGTCGCGAACTTCGCGCAGATGCCGTCGCACGAACTGCCGGCCACCGAATCGCTGCCGCTCTACCTGTCGCTGTTCGAGAAGCTCGGCTGGCTCGCCGCGATCGGCATGCTGCTCGCGCTGCTGCTGCTGCCGCTGATGAACCGCCTGTCGCGCCAGCATCAGCGCTGCACCGACGAGCGCCGCGAAGAAGCGCTGCAGGCGCAGGCCGCCACCGCCGCGCAGTAAGGACTATCCCTCGGCGTGCGGCTCGCACGCCACATTCTCCCGCCAGACACGCGAACGCGTCCTACACTGGTTTCAGGCAACGCATCCGCTTCGCGCGATGCGCACTGGCGGGAGAACACGATGAAAAACAAGACGACGCGGCTTTTGAGGATTCTGTCGGACATCCGGCACGCGCAGCGCTGCACCGCGATGCGCGCCGCCCGGGCCGCGGCCGAAGCCGATGCGGTCCTCGCGGAGCGCGACGACCCGACGCAGGACGAACGCGAAGACGCCGAATCCGACGACGCATCCGCCACGCCCCGCTCCCGTATCGGCTCACCTCACTGACGCCGCGCGGCGCCTGCCGCGCCGCCCGCATCCGTCGCGCGCCTACGCCGCCGCGCCGCGCCATCGCGCGATCCACGTTCCCGAACCGGCTACCGCCATCATCAGCCCGACCGCGCATGCGTCGGCCACGAGGCCCACGCCGACATGCCGCAGATCGGCGCTGCGCACGGCCGGATGCAGCAGCGAATCGATCACGAGCGAGATCGCCGCGCCCGCGACGAAGCAGATCAGCCCGCGCTGGCCGACCGCCACGACGGGCCGCACGCCCTGTGCGATCCGCGCGATCCAGCCGAAGCGCACGCAATCGGCCATCAGCCACGCGACGGCCGCGAAGCTCACGACGCGCGGCAGCGCGAGATCGCGCTTGAGCACGCCTTCCGGCACCGGCAGCCCCGAGAACAGCTTGTAGCTCGCGCAGCCGAGCACGATCGCGCATGCGAGCCCGGTCGCCGCGGCGCCCCAGCGGCCGAGCGCGATGCGGCGGTAGAACGGCTGGCAGCGCGCGAGCACGCCGGCGACGAACATCAGTTGCCACGCGAACGGGTTGAAGCTCCAGCGGAAACCGTCGGTGTCCAGCAGTTCCGGGCCGAGCCAGCCCGCCGCGAGCCACGACGCGACGCTGAGCGCGACGAGCAGCCACGGATGGCGCCGCGCGAACGGCACCAGCACCGGCGA
This sequence comes from Burkholderia sp. IO2, assembly GCF_029522185.1. Taxonomy (NCBI): domain Bacteria; kingdom Pseudomonadati; phylum Pseudomonadota; class Betaproteobacteria; order Burkholderiales; family Burkholderiaceae; genus Burkholderia; species Burkholderia sp. IO2. The sequence continues at coordinate 21,941 of NZ_JAKWFH010000021.1, forward strand.
CGCGAGCGCGAACAGCACGTACATCGGCAGCACCGACGCCAGATACGGCTGGCGCTGGAACGTCAGCAGTTCGGCGGCGCCCGTGAGCGGCGACGCGAGCATCACGCTGACGTCGTCGAGCGCGAGGTTCGGCGCATCGATCCCGTAGTGATCGAGCACCACCGACACGACGAGCATCAGCGTCGACGTCGCGAGAAACGCGCGGTAGATCTGCATCGCGCGCCGCACGAAACGCCGCTGCGCGGCGCGCGCGCCGTGCCGCTCGGCGATCGCGCCGTATGCGCTCGCGGTCGCGAAGCCGCCGAGGAACACGAACACCTCGGCCGCGTCGCACAGCGCGAACGCGTGCAGCGTCACGCGCGACAGCACGCTCGCGCCGATGTGATCGACGACGATCATCAACAGCACGAGCCCGCGGAAGAAGTCGATTTCGATCAGGCGGCCGCCGCGCGACGGCTGGACCGTGACGGAAGGCGGCGGGCTCAACGACATGAGCGCACCTGCACGACGGCGGTGCGGCGCGCACCGGGGAAAGGATCGGGAAAAGGCAGGCGAGCGCGATCGGCGGCGATACGCGTATGCTCGCATCGCGCCAACCCGGCCGGCTTGGCGCGGAGGTGACCGTTCATGGAAAAGCTGCATACGAAGGGAAGTCGGTCAGGCCAGTCTAGTAGCCGATCAGGGGAGACCCTAAGTAACAAAGTGCAACCGAATCTTCTGTTCGATTACAAGCGCGAGCGTTGCGCGGCGAAGCAGGCAGCGTCGCCAGATTCGCGTCAGCGCGTCGCCAGTTGGCGGTCAGGATCGAGGGAGTCGGCGACACAACGCGCGGTGTTCGACGCTCGGATGAAGCGCGACGCGCGGCGCGTTCCGCGCGGCCGGCGCATCGCGACGATGCGGTTAGCCGCGCGCGGGCAGCCGCCGCATCAGCATCGCGCTGTGCCACGCGGTCAGCGCGACGGCGATCCAGATCGGCCCGTACGTCGCGAGCTGCGCGACGCTCAGCGTTTCACCGAGCAGCAGCAGCGACACCACGACGAGCAGCACCGGCTCGACGTAGCCGAGAATCCCGAACAGCGCCATCGGCAGCATCCGGCTCGCCTTCAGGTAGCTCGCCAGCGCCAGCGTGCTGAGGATGCCGAGCCCCGGCAGCAGCACGGCCCACAGCAGCGGATGGCCGGCGACGCGCGTGGTGCTCGTCGCGACCATCGCGAGCGCGATCGGGCACAGCAGCGCGATCTCGATCGCGAACGCGGCCAGCGAATCGGCGTTGATGCGCCGGCGCAGCACGAAATACGGCGGATAGCCGAGCGCGACGACCAGCGTCGGCCATGCGAATGCGCGCGTCGCCCACACCTCGTGCGCGACGCCGAGCGCCGCACAGGCGACCGCCGCCCATTGCAGCGGGTCGAGCCGCTCGTGATAGTAGAAGCGGCCGACGAGCACCATCGTCAGCGGCAGCAAGAAATAGCCGAGCGACACTTCGAGCATGCGGCCGTGCAGCGGCGCCCACAGGAACAGCCACAGCTGCACGCCGAGCAGCGCCGCGCTCACCGGCAGCGCGATCAGCAGGCGCCAGTCGCGCGCGCTGCGCCGCGCCAGCCCGACGAGCGCCGGCCAGCGGCCGCGCAGCGCGATCAGCGCGAGCGCGCCCGGCGCGGTCCACACGACGCGCCACGCGAAGATGTCGAGGCCCGTGAGCGGCGCGAGCAGTTTCGCGTAAGCCGACATCAGCGCGAACAGCGTCGACGCCATCACCGACAGCATGAGGCCGCGCCCCGCCTCCGGATACCCCGTCATGATCGTTGTGCGCCTCTTACTGCTGCTGGAAGCGTTCGAAGCGCTTCTCGGTCCGGCGTTCCTCGAACGTCACCTCGGTCACGCGCGCGGCGGGCGGCCCGTGGCGCAGCCACGCGAGCATCCGGTCGATCTGCGCGCCGGGGCCCTGGATCATCGCCTCGACGGTGCCGTCCTCGAGATTCGCGACCCAGCCGCGCAGCTTCAGCGCATGCGCCTCGCGCACCGTCGCATGACGAAAGCCGACGCCCTGCACGACGCCGCGCACCCGCACGTAGTAGGTCTCGATCCGTTCGTCCAGCTCATTGCGGCTCATTGCGTCGCCCTCCCGTTGCATTCAAGCCCGGCATTGTAGTCGCGTCGGCCGCTTCGCACACGCGCCGGCCGGGCGTCGCCGCGCACGCCGACCACGTACAATCTCGCCGATGCCCAACCGCCGCGCCGCCCGCGCGGCCCTGAAGGAAACGCATGACTGATACCTCCCGCGATCTCGTTCTCGTCACCGGCGCGTCCGGTTTCGTCGGCTCGGCCGTCGCGCGCATCGCGCAGCAGAAAGGCTATGCGGTGCGCGTGCTGGTGCGCCCGACCAGCCCGCGCACGAACGTCGCGGATCTCGACGCCGAGATCGTCACCGGCGACATGCGCGACGAGGCGTCGATGCGCGCCGCGCTGCGCGGCGTGCGCTACCTGCTGCACGTGGCGGCCGACTACCGGCTGTGGGCGCCCGACCCCGACGAGATCGAGCGCGCGAACCTCGAAGGCGCGGTCGCGACGATGCGCGCGGCCCGCGCGGCAGGCGTCGAGCGGATCGTCTACACCAGCAGCGTCGCGACGCTGAAGGTGACGAGCGCCGGCGATCCGTCCGACGAGAACCGGCCGCTCACGGCCGAGCAGGCGATCGGCGTCTACAAGCGCAGCAAGGTGCTCGCGGAGCGCGCGGTCGAACGGATGATCGCCGACGAAGGGCTGCCGGCCGTGATCGTCAACCCGTCGACGCCGATCGGCCCGCGCGACGTGAAGCCGACGCCGACCGGCCGCATCATCGTCGAGGCCGCGCTCGGCAAGATTCCCGCGTTCGTCGATACGGGGCTGAACCTCGTGCACGTCGACGACGTCGCGCACGGCCACTTCCTCGCCCTCGAGCGCGGCCGGATCGGCGAGCGCTACATCCTCGGCGGCGAGAACCTGCCGCTGCAGCAGATGCTCGCGGACATCGCGCAGATGACGGGCCGCAAGGCGCCGACGATCGCGCTGCCGCGCTGGCCGCTGTACCCGCTCGCGGTCGGTGCCGAAGCGGTCGCGAAGTTCACGAAGAAGGAGCCGTTCGTCACCGTCGACGGGCTGCGGATGTCGAAGAACAAGATGTATTTCACGTCGGCGAAAGCCGAGCGCGAGCTCGGCTACCGTGCGCGCCCGTATCGCGAAGGGCTGCGCGATGCGCTGGACTGGTTCGGCTCGGCGGGCTACCTCAAGTAACACAAAGCGGCGCGCCTCGCGCCGCTTTGCGCACTTTGTTACACGTCGCGCGCGGACCGGCATCGGCGCAGCGGTTAAAATCGCGGGTCTTACGCAGAGAAGACACGCATGAACCTGAACGATCAGATCGCTTCGCTCGCCACGGGCGTCGATCAGCTCCTCCACGATCACCACGCCGCGCAGCAGGCGGCACGCAGCGCGGAAGCCTTCGCGCGCGCCGCGGCAGCGGAAGCCCGGGCCGCGGCCGAGCGCCACGCCGCGGCGGAAGCCGACGCACAGGCCGCCGCGCAGCGCCACACGGCCGCTGCCGCCGATGCCGAAGCCGCGCAGCGGCGCCACGCCGATGCCACCGCCGCCGCCGAAGCGGCCGCCCAACGTCATACGGATGCCGCCGCGCAAGCCGAAGCCGCTTCGCAGCGCCATGCGGAAGCCACCGCGCTGACCGAAGCGCTCGCGCAACGTCACGCGGATGCCGAAGCCGCGTCGCAGCGTCACGCGGCGGCGATCGCCGAAGCCGAGGCCGCCGCACAGCGCCATCACGCCGCCGCGACCGAAGCCGAAGCGGCCGCGCAACGTCATGCCGCGGCGACCGCCGAAGCGGAAGCCGCCGCGAAGCGCCATGCGGAAGCGACCGCCGAAGCCGAAGCAGCCGCGCAGCGCCACATGGCCGCGATTGCCGAGGCCGAGGCGCTCGCCCAGCGTCACACGCAGGCGCTCGCCGACACGCAGGCCGCCGCCCGGCGTCACGACGAAGCCACCGCGGAGGCGGAAGCCATCACGCAGCGTCACGCCGAAGCGATCGCCCAGGCCGAAGCCGCCGCGCAACGCCACGCCGAGGCGACCGCCGAAGCCGAAGCCCTCACGCTGCGCCACACCGAAGCGATCGCTCAGGCTGAAGCGGCCGCGCAGCACCACGCGAAGGCCATCGCCGACGCCGAGGCGCTGGTCGAGGCCGTCGTCAAGGAAGCCGCGACGAACGCGGTGGCCGCCACGGCGGTGACGGCCGAAGCCGTCGAGCCGGCACCGGCGGATACGCCGGCAGCGGAGCCGGCCGTGCACGCAGTCGCGCCGGTTGCGGCCGAAGCAGCCGAAGTGCCGACTTCAGGCGCCGACGCCGAAACCGCAATCGTCCCGGCGGCGCAAGCCGGCGCCGCGGGTGAAACCGAAACCGACAGCGACACCGTTGCCGCGCCGGCCGACAAGGCGACGCTGCACGTCGCGCGCCCGTCCCAGAACGAACTCACGCTGACCATCAACGGCGAATCGATCACGCTGCATCCGGAGCAACTGGGCCAGCTGATCGAGGAACTCGCGCACGCACGCGCGTCGATGCAGCCGGAGCCGCCGCCCGGCATTCCGGCCGGCTGGCGTTTCGTGACGACGAAGAACCCGATGATGGCCGTGCAGAAGCAGTCGAACGGCGACCGTCTGCTGGTCGCCCGCCACACGGGCTATGGCTGGGTGCCGTTCACGTTCTCGCCGGACGTCGTGGTCCAGATGTACATGATGCTGACCCAGCGGTAAGCGCCGGCATCGGTATACGACACGGCAGAAAATAAAACAGCCCGACCGGTTCGCACCGATCGGGCTGTTTGCTGTCCGGCTGCCGGGAGGCATGCCTCCCGGCCCCGTTCAGCGATCCACCGGCGCCTGCACGCGCGCCTTCCACTGGCCGCCCTTGCCGCGCCAGTAACGCCACGCGGACGCGAACGTCGCACCCACATAGAACAGCGCGACGAGCGGCAGCGCGGGCGCCCACAGCGGCGAGCGCCGGTAGTAGCGCAGCATCGGCGCATACGCGGCGCACATCGACGCCCACGCGAGCCAGGCCGGCCATGCACGCGCGCCGTAGGCGAGCGCGACGACGGGCGGCACCAGATAGATGATCGTCATCCCGAGCAGCGTGCCGGCCAGCAGCAGCGGCGAATAGTGCAGCTGCGTGAACGCGGTGCGCGCGATCATGTTCCAGATGTCGCGCCAGCTGTCGTACGGGCGCAGCGACACGCTGCGATCGGCGAGATCGAGCCGGATCGGATGGCGGCCGCTGCCGCGGTGCTTGATCTGCGCGGCGAGGCTGCAGTCGTCGATCAGCGCGCCGCGAATCGATTCGATGCCGCCCGCTTCTTCCAGCGCCGTGCGCTTCACGAGCATGCAGCCGCCGGCCGCACCGGCCGTCCGGTTGCGCGGGTTGTTGATCCACGAGAACGGGTACAGCTTCGCGAAGAAGAACACGAACGCCGGAATCAACGCCTTTTCCCAGAACGAGTCGCAGCGCAGCCGCACCATCAGCGACACGAGATCGCGACGCTCGGCCTGCGCACGCGTGACGAGCTGCGCGACGGCGTCGGGCGGATGGCCGATGTCGGCATCCGTCAGCAGCAGGTAGTCGGCCGGCAGGCCGAGCGTCTGCACGGCCGCGATCCCCTGCGACTGCGCCCACACCTTGCCCGACCAACCGGCCGGCAGCGGCTTCGCGGTCAGCACCGTCAGCCGGTCGGCGCGGTTGATCGCGAGCGCGGCCGCGCGGGCCGCGTCGGCGGTGCCGTCGTCGCTGTGGTCGTCGACGATGATCAGATGGAATTCGCCCGGATAGTCCTGCTCGAGCAGCGAAGTCGCCGCGCGAGCGATCACGTCGGCTTCGTTGCGCGCCGGCACCACGGCCACGACGGCCGGCCAGCCCGCCTCGGCCGCCTCGCCGCGAGCCTCGGGCGGCAGCGGCCGCGCGGGCTGCGCGCGCCAGAAGCCGCCGCGCGCGACGAGCAGCACGATCCAGATCACCAGCGACAGGCCGGACACCAGGAAAGCAAGCGCCAGCATCATCGGCCTGCCTCCTGCCGCCCGCGGGCCGGGTAGGAATTAATAGGGGTCGGGAACAAAACGCCCGAAACCGCACGGGCGGAAGGGCAATACGCGTAAGAATCGACGGTCATCGAATGGCCTTGAAATGAGCGCGACGCCGGGCAGCCGGAGCGGCCGCCCGCGAAACCGCGTAGTTTACTGGGTTCCGCGCCCGCCAGCGCCGACGCGGCTCTCCCGCAATTGCAACGGTGCCGACACAGCACCAAAGCACGGACGGCCCGATAGGGTTAAAATGCGCGATTAATTCGGGGTTCCGGGGCCTGGCCGGCCGGTTCGTTCCTGCCTTCATAACATCAAGCCGGGGCGAGCGAGCGAGTGCCAGCTCCTCGAACCCCGGCGTCTGTCGTCGGAGTTCGCTCACCTATGCGAGTCATCCTTGCCCAGCCCCGCGGCTTTTGTGCGGGGGTTGTCCGTGCGATCGAGATCGTCGATCGCGCGCTGCAACAGCACGGTGCGCCGGTCTATGTGCGTCACGAGATCGTGCATAACCGGCATGTCGTCGAAAATCTGCGTAATAAAGGGGCACGATTCGTTGAGGAGCTCGACGAGGTGCCGCACGGCGCTGTCGCGATCTTCAGCGCGCACGGTGTCGCCCAGACGGTCGAGCGCGACGCGCAGACGCGCGGGCTCGACGTGCTCGACGCAACCTGCCCGCTCGTCACGAAAGTGCACGTGCAGGGGCGCCAGTACGTCGCGGCGGGCCGCCGGCTGATCCTGATCGGCCATGCGGGCCACCCGGAAGTCGAGGGCACGATCGGCCAGATTCCGGCCGAGGTGATCCTCGTGCAGAGCGAAGCCGAAGTCGATACGCTGACGCTGCCCGTCGATACGCCGGTCGCGTACATCACGCAGACCACGCTGTCGGTCGACGACACGCGCGGCATCATCGAAGCGCTGCAGCGCCGGTTCACCGACCTCGTCGGCCCGGACACGCGCGACATCTGCTATGCCACGCAGAATCGCCAGGCCGCCGTGCGCGAGCTGAGCGAACAGGTTGACGTGCTGCTCGTCGTCGGTGCGACGAACAGCTCGAACTCGAACCGCCTGCGCGAGATCGGCACCGAAAGCGGTGTGCCGAGCTATCTCGTCGCCGACGGCTCGGAAGTGAAGGCCGAATGGTTCGCGGGCGTGCAGACGGTCGGCCTGACCGCCGGCGCGTCGGCGCCCGAAGAAATGGTCGAGGATGTAATCAGCGCGCTGCGCGCGCTGGGGCCCGTCGATGTCGCGACGATGGCGGGCCGTGAAGAAAAAGTCGAATTCAAGTTGCCGGCGAAGCTCACGCAAGCTGTCGCCCGCGAAGTTTAAGGAGGACATCCCTTGTCTATTCCGCTGCTCCAGCAAGTCCGTGTCGGCGCCTACATCGTGCGCCAGCACCTGTCCGGCAACAAACGCTATCCGCTCGCGCTGATGCTCGAGCCGCTGTTCCGCTGCAACCTCGCGTGCAACGGCTGCGGCAAGATCGATTATCCGGATCCGATCCTGAACCAGCGCCTGTCCGTCGAGGAATGCCTGCAGGCCGTCGACGAGTGCGGCGCGCCCGTCGTGTCGATTGCCGGCGGCGAGCCGCTGCTCCACAAGGAAATGCCGGAAATCGTCAAGGGCATCATGAAGCGCAAGAAGTTCGTGTACCTGTGCACGAACGCGCTCTTGATGGAAAAGAAGATGGACGACTACCAGCCGAGCCCGTATTTCGTCTGGTCGGTCCACCTCGATGGCGACAAGGACATGCACGACCATTCCGTGTCGCAGGAAGGCGTGTACGACAAGGCGGTCGCGGCGATCAAGGAAGCGAAGCGCCGCGGCTTCCGCGTGAACATCAACTGCACGCTGTTCAACGATGCGATCCCCGAGCGCGTCGCGAAGTTCTTCGACACGCTGGGCCCGATCGGCGTCGACGGCATCACCGTGTCGCCGGGCTACGCGTACGAGCGCGCGCCGGATCAGCAGCACTTCCTGAACCGCGACAAGACGAAGAACCTGTTCCGCGAAATCCTGAAGCGCGGCGAAGGCGGCAAGCGCTGGTCGTTCAGCCAGTCGTCGCTGTTCCTCGACTTCCTGGCCGGCAACCAGACGTACAAGTGCACGCCGTGGGGCAACCCGGCGCGTACGGTGTTCGGCTGGCAGAAGCCGTGCTACCTGGTCGGCGAAGGTTACGTGAAGACCTTCAAGGAACTGATGGAAACGACGGAGTGGGACAACTACGGCGTCGGCAACTACGAGAAGTGCGCGGACTGCATGGTCCACTGCGGCTTCGAGGCGACGGCCGTGATGGACACGATCTCGAACCCGCTGAAGGCGCTGCGCGTGAGCCGCAAGGGCATCAAGACCGACGGCCCGTTCGCACCGGACATCTCGATCGCGAAGCAGCGTCCGGCCGAGTACGTGTTCTCGCGCCACGTCGAGATCAAGCTCGAGGAAATCCAGCGCGCCGGCAAGGGCAAGCTGCAGAAGCCGGCGAAGTCGGCAACGGCCGCTTAAGTCGCGCGTTGCGCCGCGAGAAGGTTCGCGCCTTCGCAGCGGCTGGAATCGAAAAAGCGCCACGGAGTTCATTCGCTCCGTGGCGCTTTTTGTTTTGACGGACGCCGTGTGACGCGCAGCGCTTGCGCGCCTGCGTGCGAGGCCGAGCGTCGGTTGCCTAGCTGCGCGACTCCGCCGCGGCGATCAGTTGCCAGGCGGTCGGGCCCGGATCGAGCAGCGGGTCGGACGGCGGATCGAGATCGTGCGGATGCGCTTCCTCAGACGGCAACGTCTGCGCTTTCGCAATGCCGATTTCGTCGCCGCATACGGTGCATCGATAGATGCCCGCCACCGTCACCTTGCTGCCCGGCGGCAGATTCTCGCTGAATGCGCGGCCACTTCCGCACGTGAAGTAGCCGCCGCTCCTGTATAGCGCCATCGCTCCTCCTGACCGAAACGAATGCGTTCGCGCCGACACGCATGCTCGTCGCAAACGCGAGGATGGATCGTCGTCCGGACACGCCGGGTTCCAGTCATGGCATTAGACGGCGCGCGGCCGCGCGATGGAATCGGACGCGTATGAAACACGGCCCGTGGGCAGCCACTCAATGCAGAACGGCCGGCTCCCGCATCTTCGCCGCGGCCTGCGCGACGAGCCCCGGCTGTTCGGCAGAGGCGAACGTGCAGACATGACGCCACAACTCGGCCAGCCGATGCCGCGTGAGCGTCGCGACGCACGCGTCGTTCGCGGCGAGCACGCGTTCGAGTACCGCGCATTCGTCGTCGTGCAGCGTCCATGCCCCGCTTTGCGCGGCGCGCGCCACGCTCGCGTCCAGCACGCGCTCCGCGTCGACGCACAGGTCGATGGTCGCGTCGGGAGAGACCGCATCGTCGAGCGCGAGGAACACCAGATACACGCTCGTGCGCAGCCGCATCAGCAGCGTTTCGCTACCGTGCTCGCCGCGCAGCGCGACCAGCGCCATATGGCATTTCAGCGAGATGTCGCGGGCATGCGCGGGCGGCAGCGGCAGCAGCCATTCGCGCGTCAATGGCGGATGGCGACGACCTTTTCGGGCAGCCTTCATGATTCGCCCCCGCTCGCGGACACGTCGCCCTTCGCCGATCCCGGCCACGCGCCACGGCACACGACGGCGCCGCGGCCCGCGTCGCGCAGGGCGTTCGCCCGGCGTCGCATGCCGTGCACATCGGCGCGCCGTCGCGTCGAGCCCGCTTCCGGCAGCCTGCGTATCGCCGACGCACGCCACACGCCGGACAATCGGTTGGGGCATGCCATGTTCGTCTCCTGCATCAAAACGTGTTCTCGCCCTTCAGGTAGTACGCGGTTTTCACGAAGAACGCCTTCACCGGATGGCCGGTCTGCGCGTCGCGGGCCGCCCGCGCTTCCATCGCGGCCTTCTCGTCGCGCCACCGGTCGGGCATCGGGTTGTTCACGCGCGCAAGGGCGCGCTGCATCGCGAGCGGATAGTTCTGGTTGCCGGCCGTCGTCGCGCGATAGCCCGCGCGCGTCATCTGCATCAACTGCACATCGGTCTCGGCACGCGCCGCCGACCAGGTCAACGGCGCGGCATGCGGGGTATCGCCAGCGCCGATCGACTGCGCAAAACCGACGGCAGGCAGCGCAACCAGTGCGCAGGAAAGAACAGCAACGGGAACGAGGGATCGCATAATGGCCTCCAGATGGTTGTCTCCGCATCGATCCATCATCGATGCGTTGAAATCATCGTATGTCGGGCCGCATCCCGCTTGAATAGCCGAATCCGCAATTGTTATTTTCAGGTGCGGCATTCGGCGTGCGCACCGCGTCATTCGCGAATCCCGCCGGCATGGAATTTCTTTATTTCATTCAATGACCTGATCGGATTTTTAGCGACGATCCGGTGGGGCGCTCACGCCGCTCTTTCAATTTTCGAAATGACGTGTTGCCGGTGCGATGCCGGCCAGCGCGCCCGCCCGCAAGGCTCCGGCGTGATATCGCGCACGCGGATCGCGCCGAAACGATCTCAGCGGATCGGCCGATTCTCCTGATGCAGGACAAATCATCCGCATCGACTTGCCGGATCGAGACACGACGCAAGCGGCGAGGACGCGCGATAATCACGCATCGGTCGTTTCGCACGGCATCTCACGCATTTCCCTTTTCAATCGAGTCCCTCCATGGCTGCCCTCGACATTACCGCCATCGACAGCTGGCACGCGCACGTCTATTTCGATGCGGCGAGCCGCGACGCGGCCTGGGCGTTTCGCCAGGTCGTCGACGCGCGGTTCGGCGCGGTCATCGAACTCGGCCGCTTTCACGAACGCCTCGTCGGCCCGCATCCGGCCTGGTCGTACCAGATCGCGTTCGACGCCGCCCGATTCGACGACATCGTGCCGTGGCTCGTGCTGAACCACGGCGCGCTCGACATCTTCCTGCATCCGAATACGCACGACGAACTGCGCGACCATCGCGATTGCGCGGTGTGGATCGGCAAGTCGTATGCGCTCAATCTCGACGCGCTGGCCGGCTGAGGGCCGACGTCCGACCGCGTTCGCCGCGGCGGGGCATCCACGTTTCGGGGCGACGTGAAACGTCTCGCGACGGTACGCCCGTACAGTGGTTTCCGTGATCGACTTCCGGAAACCCGCCATGACACCCGCAGACACCGACGCCGACGCCCGGCGTATCCATGAGGACTGGCACGCCGCCGTCGTCGCCCGCGACCTCGACGCACTGATGTCGCTGTATGCCGACGACGCGGTGCTCGAAACCCCGCTCGTCGTCGCCACGCTGCCCGCGCACGGCTCCGGCGTGCTGCACGGCAAGGCCGCGATCGGCGCATTCTTCGCGGCCGGCCTGCGCAATCCGGACAACCCGCTCGGGCGCTGGTACCGGACCGGGCTGTTCTTCTCGAACGGTCGCCAGCTCGTCTGGGAATACCCGCGCGCAACGCCGGACGGCGATCAGGTCGATCTCGTCGAGGTGATGGACCTGCGCGACGGGCTGATCGCGCATCATCGCGTGTACTGGGGATGGGTCGGGTTCAGCGCGCTGCGCGGCGCCGCGCGCCGGTAGCGCCTACTCCGGCCGACGCGCCACGCACGGGGCGTCACCCGCTCGACGCCCCGTGCGCTCACGCGACATACATCGCGACACTGACGAACTGACACAGGCTGCCGGCCAGCACGAAAAGATGCCAGATGCCGTGCCCGTGGCGAATGCGTTCGTCGTTGATGAAGAAGTAGATCCCCGCGCTGTAGATCACGCCGCCGGCCACGAGCCATGCGGTGCCGATCGGCGGCAGCGCATGGATCAGCGGACGCACGGCGACGAGCGCGAGCCAGCCCATCAGCACGTACAGGATCATCGACAGCAGGCGCGTGCGGCGCCCGAGCGTCAGCTCCTGCACGATGCCGAACACGGCGAGCCCCCAGCTCACGCCGAACAGCGACCAGCCCCACGGGCCGCGCAGCGTGACCAGCGTGAACGGCGTGTAGCTGCCGGCGATCAGCAGGTAGATCGCCGAATGGTCGCATTTCTGCAGGATCGCCTTCAGGCGCGGGTTGCGCACGCTGTGATACGCGGTCGAGATCGCGTAGAGCAGGATCAGCATCGCGCCATACACGCTGAAGCTCACCACCTTGTACGGGTCGCCTTCGAGCGCGCCCATCGTCACGAGCGCGACGAGGCCGGCCACCGACAGCACCGCGCCGACGAGATGGGAAATGCTGTTGAAACGCTCACCGGCATGCACGACGTGTTCTCCTGCGGGGCCATCGGGAAAAGAGGGAGCCCTATGATACCGGCGGCCGGATATCGCCGTGCTGCGCCCGGGCAAACGGCTGGCGCGCGCCGTGCGAGGCGCGCCGCCGGCCCGCCAAAGAAAAAGCGCCGCGACATTCGTCGCGGCGCTTCCCTTTCGATCACCGGACCGATTCGTCAGGTGATTGCAACGGCCCGGTTCAGCAACACTTCCCGGCACCCGACCCGTAGCGCGCATTCTGACGCTCGCGGAAGAATTCCTCGTACGTCATCGGCTCGCGGTCCGGATGGGTTTCGCGCATGTGCGCGACGTAGGTATCGTAGTCGGGCAGGCCGACCATCAGCCGCAACGCCTGCCCGAGGTAACGCCCCGCGCTGCGCAGGTCGCTGCCAAGATCGCTGAACATCGCGGCCTCCCCTTAACGTCCGCTGCCGAGCGCCTGCGCGGCCGGCATCGCTTCGTACGGCGTCTCGCGCACGGTCGGCTTCGACTCGCGGCGCGCGCGCAGCACGGCGATCACGCCGTACACCGCGATCGCCACGACGACGAAGATGAACAGCCCGGCCAGCGCCGCATCGATGTAGTCGTTGAAGATGATCCGCTTCATCTGCGCGATCGACTTCGCCGGCGCGAGGACCTTGCCTTCGTCCACCGCGGCCTGCAGCTTCGCGGCGTGCGCGAGGAAGCTGACCTTCGGGTTCGCGTCGAAAATCTTCTGCCAGCCGGCCGTCAGCGTGCAGATCAGCAGCCAGACGGTCGGCACGATCGTCACCCACGCATAGCGCTCGCGCTTCATCTTGAACAGCACGACGGTGCCGAGCACCAGCGCGATCGCGGCGAGCATCTGGTTCGAGATGCCGAACAGCGGCCACAGCGTGTTGATGCCGCCGAGCGGATCGACCACGCCCTGGTACAGGAAGTAACCCCACGCAGCCACGCACAGCGCGGTGGCGACGAGGTTCGCCGGCAGCGATTCGGTGCGCTTGAGCGCCGGGTGGAACGTGCCGAGCAGATCCTGCAGCATGAAGCGGCCCGCGCGCGTGCCGGCATCGACGGCCGTCAGGATGAACAGCGCCTCGAACAGGATCGCGAAGTGATACCAGAACGCCATCATCGCTTCGCCGCCGATCACCTGGTGCAGGATGTGCGCCATGCCGACGGCCAGCGTCGGTGCGCCGCCCGCCCGCGCGATGATCGTCGTTTCGCCGACGGCCTTGGCCGTCTGCGTCAGCATGTCGGGCGTCAGCACGAAGCCCCATTGCGTGACGGTGTTGGCGACCGCTTCCGGCGTCGAGCCGAGCACGGCGGCCGGCGCGTTCATCGCGAAGTAGATGCCCGGCTCGATCACGCACGCGGCGACCAGCGCCATGATCGCGACGAACGATTCCATCAGCATCGCGCCGTAACCGATGAAGCGCGCGTTGGTTTCGTTGTCGATCAGCTTCGGCGTCGTACCCGACGAGATCAGCGCGTGGAAGCCCGACACCGCGCCGCACGCGATCGTGATGAACAGGAACGGGAACAGGTTGCCCGACCACACCGGGCCCGTGCCGTCGACGAACTTCGTCAGCGCGGGCATCTTCAGTTCCGGTGCGACGACCAGGATGCCGATCGCGAGGCCGAGGATCGTGCCGATCTTCAGGAACGTCGACAGGTAGTCGCGCGGCGCGAGCAGCAGCCACACCGGCAGCACCGACGCGACGAAGCCGTAGCCGATCAGGATCCACGTGAGCTGCGTGCCGCTGAACGTGAACCACGCGGCGAGCGTCGGCGAATCGTGCACCTGCTGGCCGAACGCGATCGACGCCATCAGCAGCACGAAGCCGATGATCGACACTTCGCCGATGCGGCCCGGACGGATGTAGCGCGTGTAGACGCCCATGAACAGCGCGATCGGAATCGTCGCGGCGACGGTGAACGTGCCCCACGGCGAATTGGTCAGCGCCTTCACGACGATCAGCGCGAGCACCGCGAGGATGATCACCATGATCAGGAACGCGCCGAACAGCGCGATCACGCCGGGCACCGTGCCGAGCTCCATCTTGACGAGATCGCCGAGCGAACGGCCGTCGCGGCGCGTCGAGATGAACAGCACGATGAAGTCCTGCACCGCGCCGGCGAACACGACGCCGGCCAGGATCCACAGCATGCCGGGCGTGTAGCCCATCTGCGCGGCGAGCACGGGGCCGACCAGCGGCCCGGCGCCGGCGATCGCGGCAAAGTGATGGCCGAACAGCACGTACTTGTTGGTCGGCACGTAGTCGAGGCCGTCGTTGTACTTGACCGCCGGCGTCATCCGCAGCCCGTCGAGCTGCATGACCTTGCTGGCGATGAAACGGCTGTAGAAGCGATACGCGATCAGATACACGCAGACTGCGGCGATCACGATCCAGAGGGCACTGACGCGCTCGCCGTGCGCGAGTGCGATCGTGCCGAATGCGAACGCGCCGAGTAGCGCGACCGCGATCCAGAGCAGGGTACTGGAAGCCCGATTCATGGCGTCTCCTGGTCTCCAATGTGTTTTTGAGTGGATGCGGCGAGGGCCGAACCCGCGTGACGTCGATGCACCGTGCCGCAGCCTCGCGGAGACTGCGGCGATGGGCCGTAGTATTCCGCGCGACGGGGGCCGCTTACAAGCGGACAACTACGTATGACGATCTACGTAGAATTACGTAGATCGTTGGCGCGTGCACCTCGTCGGGCGACGATTGCCCGCGACCGGCGAGCCACGTACAGTATTTGCCTGCCTCCATTCCGGAATCCCCATGCCGATCGCATTTCAGAAGATGAACGCGAATGGCGATGACTTCGTCATCGTCGACCTGCGCGGTCGGAAACACGATCGCGCGCATCCCGTCGACGGCGACCTCGTGCGGCGCATGGGCGATCGGCATCGCGGCATCGGCTTCAACCAGCTCGCGGTGATCTCGGACGGCGACGACGCGGCCGCGCGCGTCGCGTTCTGGAACCCCGACGGCTCGGCGCTCGATACCTGCGGCAGCGCGACGCGCGGCGTCGCATGGAAGCTGATGCGGGAAACCGGCGCGGCGTCGATCGTGCTGCGCACGAATCGCGGGCGCCTGCATTGTTCGCAGGATGCGGACGGGCTGATCAAGGTCGAGATGGGCGCGCCGCGGCTCGGCTGGCAGGACATACCCTTCGCCGAAGCCGCCGACACGCTCGCGCTGCCGCTACCGGGCACGCCGGCCGCCTGCAGCATGGGCAATCCGCATTGCTCGTTCTTCGTCGACGATGTCGCTGCGCTCGACATCGAAGCGCTCGGCCCGGCGATCGAAGCGCATCCGCTGTTTCCGCTGAAGACCAACGTGCATTTCGTTCAGGTCATCGATCGATCGCATATCCGTCTACGTATCTGGGAACGCGGCGGCGGCGTGCCGCTCGGTTCCGGTTCGTGCTCGTGCGGCGCGGTGGTCAACGGCATCCGGCGCGGGCTGCTCGACGATACCGTGCGGGTGACCTGCGACGGCGGCGACGTCGCCGTTCACTGGGACGGCGCCGGCAGCGTATTCCTGAGCGGGCCCGTGACGGTCGGCTTCAGCGGAGTGTGGCCGTCATGACCGACGACGCACAAACCTTCCACGCGCTGCGCCCGCGCCTGCAGAAGATCGCGTACCGGATGCTCGGCTCCGTCGCGGATGCCGAGGACATCGTGCAGGACGTGTGGCTGCGCTGGCACGACGCGGCGCGCGACAGCATCGAGAACGCCGAGGCGTGGCTCGTCGCGGTCACGACGCGCACGTCGATCGATCGCCTGCGCGCGGCGAAGATCCGGCGCGAGCACTACACGGGTATCTGGCTGCCCGAGCCGGAGCTCGGCGAATCGCCCGCGACGCCCGAGGAAATGACGGAGCGCGCGAGCGACGTATCGGTCGCGTACCTGCTGTTGCTCGAACGGTTGACGCCGGAAGCGCGCGCGGCGTTCCTGCTGCACGAAGTCTTCGAATTCGACTACGACCGGATCGCCGACGCGATCGGCAAGACCGAAGCCGCGTGCCGGCAGCTCGTCAGCCGGGCCCGCGCGCGGCTGCGCGACGACACCCCGCCGCGGCACGCGGTGCCGCATGAAACGCATCGCCGGCTGCTGCAGACGTTCACGCATGCGCTCGCGCAAGGCGACTTCCCGTCGATCCAGGCGTTGCTCGCCGAAGACGCGATGCTGATCGGCGACGGCGGCGGCCACGTCCAGAGCTTCCCGAAACCGATGGTCGGCGGCCGGCGCATCGCTCAACTGTTCTATGCGACGTGGTTGCGCTGCGGCAGCGGCGTCGAGATGCGGCCGGTCGTGCTGAACGGCGAGTGGGCGATGTTGCGCTTCATCGACGGACAACTCGAATCGGCGATGTCGTTCGACACCGACGGCACGCGCATCGGCCAGATTCTCGTGCAGCGCAACCCGGAGAAGCTCGCCCGGATCGCGAGCGCCTGCGCCGCCGGCTGACCCGCGCATCGCCGCGCGCCGGCGCCGGCCGCGCTCGCCGTCGAGCCCGGATTGGTGCAGCGCGCGCAACACGATGCGTCCCTGTACGTGGCTACCGCGCCCCGGTGCACACTCCTAAGATGATTTCGCGCGGCGCCCTGCCGCCCACGACGCCCGCGCAACGCGGGCCAGCCTCTTCGTCGCCAGGAGAAATCATGACGCAGCGTCTCAACTACATTCAACAGTCGCCCGATCTGTTCCGGAAATTCCTCGAACTCAGCAACCTGCTGCGCAACAGCGCGATCGAGGAATCGATCCGCGATCTCGTGTCCGTCCGGGCGTCGCAGATCAACGGCTGCGCGTTCTGCCTCGACATGCACGTGAAGGAGGCGCGCATCCACGGCGAGCGCGAGCTGCGCCTGCATCATCTTGCGACGTGGCGCGAATCGACGCTCTTCTCGCCGCGCGAGCGGGCCGCGCTCGCGTGGACCGAAGCGCTGACGACACTGCCCGCGCACGGCGTGCCGGACGACCTCTACGACCGTGTGCGCGGCCAGCTCTCGGAAAAGGAATTGTCGGACCTGACGTTCGAAGTGATGGCGATCAACGGCTGGAACCGCGCGAATGTCGCGTTCCGGACCGTGCCGGGCTCGTCCGACAAGGCCTTCGGTCTCGACAAGGCCAATCTCGCCTGACGGCCGCGCCCGACGGCAGGCCACGCCCCTCCCTCGCTGCCGGCCGCCGGCCGGCGGCCCACCGGAAGCCACCACCATGATTCGCATGAAACACGTGCTCGCGGCCGCGCTCGTCGTCGCGGGCGCCGCGACCGGCGTCGCCCGAGCGGCGCCCTCGGCCATCGTCACGCCGCTGATGACGAAGCCGCTCGACGCGTACCCGGGCAAGGAAGCCCTGATGATCTCGGTCGAGTATCCGCCCGGCGCGGTCGACCCGGTCCATCGCCACCACGCCGACGCGTTCGTCTATGTCGTCGAGGGTTCGATCGTGATGCAGGTGAAGGGCGGCGAGCCCGTCACGCTGAAACCGGGCCAGACCTTCTACGAGGGCCAGAACGATCTGCACACGGTCGGACGCAACGCGAGCCGGACGCGGCCCGCGAAGTTCATCGTGCTGCTGTTGAAGGACAAGGGCGCGCCCGTGCTCGTGCCGGAAAAATAACCGGCTCGCACGCCGCCGCGCCCTTTTTTTGAAAAAATGCGGCGGGCGGTGTCACAGGCGGCAGCGCTGAACCGTCTAGTCGCATACGGACACCACGATTCCAGCGCCCCCATGCCCGACACCTCCATTCGCCGCCCCGATGCCGACGATCCGTTCGCGCGCAGCTTCTCGACCTGCTATGCCGGCGTGGTCACGTTCCTGGCCGTCGTCACCGAGGGCAGCTTCGCACGCGCGGCCGATCGCCTCGGCGTCGGCCGCTCGTCGGTCAGCCGCCACGTGCAACGGCTCGAGGACCGGCTCGACGCCCGCCTGTTCCAGCGCACGACCCGCAGCATGTCGCTGACGCGCGAAGGCGAGCTCTTCTACGAAAACTGCCGGCCCGGCATCGAGCACCTGGCGCAAGCGCTCGAGGACATGCGCGAGCTGCGCAGCGGCCCGCCGAGCGGGCACCTGCGCATCGGCTCGACGCCCGGCTTCGGCCGCAAGGTCGTCGCGCCGCTGCTGCGCGATTTCCATGCGCGCTATCCGGACATCACGCTCGACCTGCTGTTGAACGACCGGCCGGCCGATTTCTCCGCCGACCGCATCGACGTCGCGTTTCGCGACGGCCGCATGGAGGACAGCGCGATCGTCGCGCGCCGGCTGATTCCGATGCAGATGATCGTCTGCGCGTCGCCGTCGTACGCGCACCGGCACGGCCTGCCGCGCCACGTCGACGACCTCGCGCGACATCGCTGCATCAACCTGTGCACCGCATCGGGCCGCGTGACGGAATGGGAATTCAGGATCGACGGGCTGACGCAGCAGCGCCAGCTCGCCGCGCATCACACGTTCAACGACATCGATCTCGTCGTGCGCGCGGCGCTCGACGGCCTCGGCATCGCGCAACTGCCCGCGTACCAGGTGTGCGACCTGCTCGCCGACGGCCGGCTGGTGAGCTGTCTCGGCCAGCACGCGCCGGACGACGGCGGCCACTATCTCTGTTACCTGAGCCGCAAGCACCTGCCCACGCGCATCCGCGTGTTCATCGACTACATGATCGAACAGACGCGTGCGCGCGACCTGCAGTGCCTGACGACGATGACGACGATGGCGCCGCTGGAGACCGTCGATTGATGCATGCACGACAACACGGTGAGGGCCTGCCGGACCCTACCGGATCGGGCGGCGCATGCCTACGATGCGGGCTGTTCGACACGCATCCGGATCCGGCGAGGCGCCGTTCGGCAAGGTCCGGGCCCGATCGCGCGAACGCGATGAGCGCCGGTTTCGGCAGATTCAAGCGGCGCGCATGTCGCGCGCCCGTTCAAGGAGAGCAATCGTGAAAATCGTCGTGATTGGTGGTACCGGCCTCATCGGCAGCAAGGTCGTCAGGAACCTGATCGCACGCGGCCACGACGCGGTGGCGGCGGCGCCGTCGACCGGCGTCGATACGATCACCGGGGCGGGACTGGACGACGCGCTCGCCGGCGCGGAGGTCGTGGTCGATCTCGCGAATTCGCCGTCGTTCGAGGAAGCGGCCGTGAAGGCGTTCTTCGAGGCGTCGGGGCGCAACCTGTTCGCCGCGGAGCGCGCGGCCGGCGTGCGCCATCACGTCGCGCTGTCGGTGGTCGGCACGGACCGGCTGCAGCAGAGCGCATATTTCCGCGGCAAGATCATCCAGGAAAACCTGATCCGCGAAGCAGGCGTGCCGTACACGATCGTGCGCTCGACGCAGTTCTTCGAATTCGTCGGCGCGATCGCGCAGGCCGGCGCGCAGGGCGATACGGTCCGGTTGACCACCGCGCACTTCCAGCCGATCGCATCGGACGACGTCGCGGCCGCCGTGACCGACTTCGCGCTCGACGCGCCGCGCAACGGCATCGCCGAAATCGGCGGCCCCGAGCGCGTGCGGATCGCCGATCTGGTCGAGCGTTTCCTGTCGGCGACGCACGACGCGCGCACGGTGACGCGCGACGCCAGCGCCGACTACTTCGGCGCGGTGCTGCAGGACGACACGCTCGTGCCGGCAGCCGGTGCGCGCCTCGGCGCGACGACCTTCGACGCGTGGTTCCGGCAGAACGCGCTCGCGCGCTGAACGCCACAGCCGGATCACGCACGCCATGACGCCGCTGCGCCCGCCGCCGCTCTCGCTGCTCGACCGGTATCGCGGACGAGAACCGCAGACGCTGTACTCGACGACGGTGACCGTCACGGGCGGCGCGGCGGAGCATGGCCGCGCATCGGGCGTCGCGCGTTCCGACGACGGGCGGCTCGATGTCGAGCTGCGCCTGCCGTCCGCGCTCGGCGGGCCCGGCGACGGCCCCAATCCGGAGCAGTTGTTCGCCGCCAGCTATGCGGCGTGCTTTCATGGCGCGCTGAGCCTGCTGGCCGCACGGGCGGGGGTGTCGATCGCCGGTGCCTCGGTGTCCGCATCGATCGACTTCTGCCGCGATCCGATGGACGGACTGTTCATGCTGAACGCGAACATTCGCGTGCGGCTGCCGGGCGTCGAACGCGCGGTGGCGGAAGAACTCGTCCGCAACACCGAGCGTTTCAGTCCGTATACGAAGATGGCGCACGAAGGGATCAGCCACGTGGTGGCGCTGGCGCCGACGGACGATGCGCACGAACGCTAAACGGCACGCACGTTCAACCCATCATCTTC
Organism: Burkholderia sp. IO2; assembly: GCF_029522185.1. Classification (NCBI taxonomy): domain Bacteria; kingdom Pseudomonadati; phylum Pseudomonadota; class Betaproteobacteria; order Burkholderiales; family Burkholderiaceae; genus Burkholderia; species Burkholderia sp. IO2. The sequence continues at coordinate 42,552 of NZ_JAKWFH010000021.1, forward strand.
ACGAGAAAGTCATGCAGTCATTCGGCAACAAGGTGGTCCTCATTACCGGCGGCGGTGCCGGCATCGGGCTGGCAGCGGCCGTCGCGTTCGCACGCGAAGGTGCGCGCGTCGTCATCACGGGCCGCCGCGAAGATGCGCTGTCCGCCGCCGCGCGCAGCGCGCCCGGTATCGACTACGTGGTCGCGGACGCCGGCGATCCGGCCGATGCCGCGCGCACGATCGACGAAGCGGTCGCACTCGCGGGGCGGCTCGATGTGCTGGTCAACAATGCGGGCGCAGGTGCAATCCTGCCGCTCGGGTCGGCTACCTTCGAAGCGATCAGCGCGATCTTTTCAGTCAATACGCTCGGACCGTCGATGCTCGCGACCGCCGCGTTGCCGCATCTGAAAGCAGCCCGCGGCAGCATCGTCAACGTGTCGAGCACGTTCGGACACAAGGCTGCGGCGCTGCTGTCGCACTATGCAGCGAGCAAGGCCGCGCTCGAGCATCTGACGCGCTGCTGTGCGCTCGAGCTCGCATCGGCGGGCGTACGCGTGAACGCCGTCGCGGCGGGCCCGACGGAAACGGACTTCCTGTCGGAACGGATGAAGCTGTCGGCGCCCGACATCGAAGCAATCAAGGCGCAGGAGCGCACGCGCATTCCGCTTGGCCGGCGCGGCGAGCCCGCGGACGTCGCGAACTGGATCGTGTCGCTCGCGTCGCCGCTGGCGGCATGGATGACGGGGCAGGTGATCACGGTCGACGGCGGGCTCGACGCAACCTGACCGTCGCGAGGACGCGCGGCACGCGACGTACGACGCGTGCCGCGCGAAGGGGCAAATCAGTGCTTTTCGTCGAGCTTCTTCGGCTTCGGCGGCGACGGCACCTTCGCGTACTGGAACGCCGGCGTGGCCTTCAGCGCCTCCTTCGTCGCGCCCGGCAGGTAGATGTTGCCGTTGCGCACGTCGAGCGACGCGATCGGCACCGCGACGTCGTGCGCGGCCACGCCGAGGAAGCCGCCGGCCGACACGATCGCGGCCGACACCGAGCCGTCCGGCGCGACGATCAGGTCACGCACCTTGCCGACTTTCTGGTTTTCGTCGTTGTAGACGGTCTTGCCGAGCACGCTCTTCTTCACGCTCCAGCCTTCGAGCAGCGCCTGCGATTGCTCGACGGTCACGCTGATGGGCTGCGCGCCCGCGATCTGCGCATGCGCGCTGACGCTCGACGCGAGGACGGTTGCTGCGATGAGGGTCTTGTAGAACTTCATATGCGTTGCACTCCGGTTCGGTTGTTGTGGATTCCGGGAACGAAGCGGCGCGGGCGCAACGGCTGATCGGTACGCACCCCGCGGATGGACGCCCCACAGATGGCCGCCCCGCGGTTGGCCGCCCCGCGGATGGCCGCCCCGCGCTTCGTCGGTCGCATGGCGGCCGGCCGCGCCGCCATTGCGTGTGTGCGTGGCGGACCGGCATGGCCGGGCCGCAGCGTGCAACACGGAGTTCATGGTAGCGGCAATCGGCGGATCGTGCGTTCGGCGTGCGACGTGGCCGGTGGGGCAAACCGGATCAGGATCAAGGACCACGCAGAACAGCGGGGCGCGCGGCGCGAAAATAAAGGCGCCGCGGCCTGTCGATCAGGACGCCGTCGCTGACGCGCCGCCGATCGTCGCAGCGCCGCGAATGACGCGGCGGGCGCCGGGACGCGACGCGGTATCACGCATTCCGCGAATACACCCTGCGATGCCGCACCGCCTCCGCCAGCACATCGAGCACCGGCTCCGTCTGCGTCCAGCTCAGGCACGCATCGGTAATCGACACGCCGTACTTCAGCGGCACGCCCGGCTTCAGGTCCTGCCGCCCGGCTTCGAGATGGCTTTCCACCATCACGCCGACGATCCGGTGCTCGCCCTGCCCCAATTGCCGCGCGAGGTCCTGCGCGACCTCGATCTGCCGCTCGTGCGACTTGTTCGAGTTCGCATGCGAGCAGTCGACCATCACCTGCTCGCGCAAGCCGGCCTTGCGCAGCACCGCGCAGCACGCCTCGACATGCTCGGCATCGTAGTTCGGGCCGTTCTTGCCGCCGCGCAGGATCACGTGCGCATCGTCGTTGCCGCGCGTCTCGAAGATCGCGGCCATCCCCATCTTCGTCATCCCCATGAACGCATGGCTCGCGGCCGCGGCGACGATCGCGTCCGACGCGACCTGCACGCCGCCGTCCGTGCCGTTCTTGAAGCCGATCGGGCAGCTCAGCCCCGACGCGAGCTGGCGATGGCTCTGGCTCTCGGTGGTGCGCGCGCCGATCGCGCCCCACGCGATCAGGTCGGCGATGTACTGCGGGCTCAGCAGGTCGAGGAATTCGGTCGATGCGGGCAGGCCGAGCGCGTTGATGTCGAGCAGCAGTTGCCGCGCGGCGCGCAGCCCTTCGTTGATGCGGAAGCTGCCATCCAGGCGCGGATCGTTGATGTACCCCTTCCAGCCGACCGTCGTACGCGGCTTCTCGAAGTACACGCGCATCGTGATCAGCAGGTCGTCCTTCAGCGCGTCGGCGGCGACCTTCAGCCGGCGCGCGTAATCGAGCGCCTGGTCGTGATCGTGGATCGAGCACGGGCCGACGACGAGCAGCAGCCGGTCGTCGCGGCCGTGCAGGATGTCGCCGATCGCGCGGCGCGTATCCTCGACGAGCGTCTGCGTGGCGGCCGGCACCGGCAGTTCGTCGAGCAGCAGCGCGGGCGAAATCAGCGGACGCACGGCGCCGATGCGGACGTCGTCGATGCGGGTGGTGTCCTGCGTCGCGTCGGCGCTGCCTACCTCGCGATCGTGGGAAGGATTGTCGAGGTTCTGCATGGTGATTCTCCGGGGGACGTCTGTCTGGAATGATGGGCAGGCTCGATTATGGCACCCGGACGAGGTGGCAGCGGGGTACGGCGAGGCAGTGCGGGCGGCGGCCGCCGCAGTCACGCGACCGACGTCGAAACGAGACAAAAAAAAGCGACCCGTAAAAGGGTCGCCCGCCGTTCGCCGCGTTGCGCGGCAGCGACTAGTGCAGCGTCTCGGGCGCGAGCGAATTGCTCGGCAGCAGCGACGTCAGCCAGCAATTGTTCGGCGCGGCTTTGCCGTTGAAGCGGTCGTAGAGCCACGGCAGCATGCCCGCCACCCACGGCACGATCGCGCCCACGTGTTCGAGCGGATACTCGGTGTACGTGACCGCCGTGCCGCTGGCGCAGAATTTCTGCGCCAGCGCGCGCACGTCGTACGCGAGCATCACGCCGTCGCCTACCTGGCTGCCGAACGTGCCGTCCAGCGCGCCCGCGGTGCCCTGGCCGATGAACATCGGGATCGTCGGCGACGCAGCCAGCCCCGCATTCACCTTGTTCGCATAGGTGACGTACACCGGAATGCTGTTGATGTCGTTCGCGTATTGCGGCTTGAACAGCGTGCCCCAGCGCAGGCCCGTGTACTTCGGCAGGATGTACGCGAGCGACTGGCTCTGGATGTCCTTGAACACGGCGACGCCCGTCTCGCTGAGGTACGGCGTCAGGTCGAAACCGTAGCCACGCGACAGCCCGGCCAGTGCGGCCGCGGCGACGCCGCCCCACACGATGCTGCCGTCGACGTAACGCAGGTTGTGCGCCGGATCGACCAGCACGCCGCCTTCCGCCGCACCGACGAGCTGCCGGTTGACGTCGGGCGCATAGCTCGGCGCGAGTTGCGCGGCCCAGTTGGTCGCGATCGCGCCGCCGGAATAGCCGATCATCGCGACCTTGCTCGACGGACTCAGCCCGGTCGACGGCGTATTGAGCGCGGCGCGGATCGAATCGAGCGTCGTCATCCCGTATTCGGGGCCGGCCGCGAAATCGGCCGTCTGGCCCTCGGTATCGGGCACGATGACGTTGTAGCCGAGCAGCAGCAGCGTCGCCAGCGGGATCGATTCCGCGCTGTACAGCAACGTGCCGACGTTGATCACCTTGGTCACGTCGCGATCGCCGGCGATCACCTGCGACGGCTCGTCGTACGGGTTCAGCGAATCGTAGGCCGACTGGTACGAGATCGCCCGGCCGTTGCTGACCGGGCTGCGGATCACCGACGTCACGTTGACGACCGGCTGGTTCAGCGCGTTGTGGGTGCGATACAGCAGCTGCTGCGCGGTCACCGCGGTCGGCATGCCGGCCACGTGATAGGTGACGTTGCGCGTCTTGACCACGGTGCCCGGTGGAACCGATGCCAGCGGCGTGGTGCCGGTGTATGTGTAGAACGGATCGGAAACGGCCGGTGCGGCGGCGCCGGCCGGCGGTGCGGCGACGGCCAGTGCGGCCGACACCGCGGCCGCGGCCATCATGAAACGTCTGGAGGACATGGGTGGAGGCCCCTGGGATAACCTGCTTGCATCGAAGGAAATTCGGCGGTGTTGCAGACCATCTCGATTGCCGCTTCAACGGCGTTTCCGTGCCATCGACTGTCTCCTGTAAGTGAATGATCCGGTTTGTTCCGATTCTGTAATTTGGTAGGACTGCAAAGCTGATTCATTGAAGCACAACGCGAATGCGTTCGAGATGCGTTTTCGACTGTTTGAAGGTAAACGTCTAAACCGGCTTGCCACGCGAGGCGAGCGCCCCGGCCGTTCGGCCGAATGTTCGCGTTCGAGCGAAGTACCGTACGATCATGGCTGTCCGATAGCGAGGCGGCCCGTCGTGCCACGTCGGCCGCGCCGTGCACCGCCTGCCCGTGACCGATCGCTTCCTGCTCAACCGACACGCCACGATGACCGTCTCCGAACTGCTCCGCGCCATCCGCCAACCCTATGCCGACCTGCTCGCGAAAGCGGCCACGCAACCGGCGATCGTCGTCGAACCCGCCTACCGGCGCGCCGACGGCACGCTGGCCACCGAAGGCCCGCTCGCGCTGCCGTGCCGCGCCGACACCATCGCGACCGAGGGCGAGGCGGCCGGCCAGCCCGCGATGGTCGATTCGGCCACGCAGCTGGATTTCGAGCCGTTCGCCTTCGAACTGGAAACGGCGGCCGTGTCGATCCAGCCGTTCGTGTGGGACTGGGCCGCGGTCGAAGCCGACGGTCTCGACGAAAGTACCGCGAACGATGCGTTCAAGACGTGGTTCCTCGCGTGGTTCGACGCGGACGACGAGAACACGCCGGCCGAGGACGGGCTGCACGGCATCGTTCACTACCTGTCGGAACCGGTTCGCACGGAACAGGGCTGGCGCATCCACGCGGATCTCGGTTCCGCGCCGGAGACGGCCGTCGAGGATCTGCTGTTCCGGCTCGTCGACGCGGGCGCGACGCGGATCAGTGTTGGTTGATATGCACCTTCATCGTTCCCCCATCCTCATGAAAACCACCCGGTTATCGCCGTTGATGCGCCCGTTCTTCCGAAGCGCGTGCGTCCTGATCGCACTGCACGCGGGCTCTGCGAATGCCGCGCCGCGCACCGTCTATGAAGGAACGCTGCAAGGCGCCGGCACCGTCGTGATGGAACTCGACGATCGCCCGGCCGCGGACGGCACGATCTCGGGCCGCTATTTCTACGCGCAGTTCGGCGTCGATATTCCGCTGCGCGGCAAGCCCGCGCGACTCGTCGAGCCGCTCGTGCGCACGCAATTGCCGGACAATGCGCGCTCCGCGCCGGAATACAGCGACAAGCCCGATTTCGATCATGGGGCGGCCACCTGGCAGGGCACGCGGGACAAGGACGGCTATCGCGGCCGATGGACCGATGCGCGTTCAGGCAAGACACGTACCTTCGCGTTGCGCCGCGTGGCGGCATACGATCCCGACGCGGTTGCGCCCGGCTCGGTCGAAGCCGTCACCGCGCTCGTGGCGGGCGGTGTCGGCAGCGGCATCGCCCGCGGCGCGGACATCGACATGCAGCACGCGCCTTATGCCACGTTGAAGCTCGCCGGGCATGCGCAGCCGGTCGGCCCCGAGGTTGGCGACGGCACGGTTGCGTACCGGATGTGGCGTGACCCGCGCACGGTGCTCGCGTATCCGCGGCTGAGCCGTCATCCCGATCCAACCGTGATGGCGCGCGTCAACCATCTGCTCGAACAGCGGCACTGGCAAATGAGTCTCGCGGCGCTCGAATGCGCGTCGACCCGCTATACCGACGACGGCCCGGCCGCCGGCACGCTCGGCAGCTACGACGACGAGCGCGTGACGGTCACGTGGCTGTCGCGTGCGGCACTGGGCATCGTGGAAGCCGGCAGCACGTACTGCGGCGGCGCGCACCCGGCCAATCACTACGATCCGGTCACGTTCGACCTGCTGCGCGGTGCGTATCTCGACTGGAATCGCGTGATCGATGCGGCCGCGCCGGCCGACGACCGTGAATCGGCAACGAGCGCCGCGATGGTGAAGTTCATTGCGCGGCTGCGCGACGAAGCCGCACCGGGCAACCAGCCGACGGACGGCGACGGCGATTCGCTGTCGTGCGCCGACGTGTTCCCGCAGTATCTGGCGTTCGAACTCGATGCACCGGGCAAGCTGTCGTTCGTCGTATCCGGCATCGGTCACGCAATGGGTGCCTGTCTCGGCCCGCAGCTCGACGCGCCGTTTGCCGCGCTCAAGCCGATCCTGAGACCGGGCGGCGCGCGCTACCTCGTCCCGGGCGTCAAGCTGAAGTGACGCGGCGGTGCGCGCGCACCGCCGGCACTGCATCAGGAAGCGATCAGGACGCGTTGCCCGGCGTGTCGACGTCGATGCCGAGTTCGCTCGCCATCCGTTGAAACAGCGCATTCAGGCGCGTCACTTCGTCCGCAAGGCGCTTCTGTTCGGCCTTCAGCGCCTCGAATTCGGAAGGCGGCACCGAATCCGCGCCGCCGCCCGCGTCCGCGCTCGCGAAGTCGGCCATGTTCACCTCGCCGCACATCAGGTGCATCCAGCGGTTCTCGCGCGCGCCCGGTGCACGCGGCAGCCGGACGACGAGCGGTTGCGCGCGCGCCGCGAGTTCGTCGAGGAACGCCTCGACCGACGAGATATCCGCGAAGCCGTGCAGGCGCGCGCTGTTCAGGCGCAGCTCGGCGGCCGTCTGCGGGCCGCGCAGCAGCAGGATCGTCAGCAGCGCGATCGCCTGGCTCGGGATGCCGAGCACGCGGTTCATGTTGTGTTCGAAACGCGGCACGCGGCTGCTGCTGCCCTCCATCACGAGGCTCAGGTGCTTCAGCCCGTCGAGCGCGGTCGTCACTTCGTCCTCGCTCACGTTCATCACCGGCGCGCGCGCGGTTTTCTGGTTGCAGCCCGCGGTCAGCGCGTTCAGCGACAGCGGGTAGGTATCCGGCACCGTGTGCTGTTTCTCGACGAGCACGCCGAGAATGCGGGCCTCGAGGGGCGTGAGTTCGCGAAGGGCGCGGGGCGTGGGCGTATCCGGCGTGGTGTTCATGAGTGACATCGCAGCGTGCAGCAGGTGAAGGGAAACGGTCGCGGCCCGTCCGGCATCGCGCACGGGCGAGCCATATGATAGCTCGCGACGCTCGGCCCGGCGCCCTTGGCGCAGCAGCGTGCGGACTTGCCGCAGCGGGCTTTCGTCGGACGTAGCGGCGCCCGCGATAGCGGGCGGCGCATCGCGGCGATGCGCGTGCGCGGCACCGCAGCGTCATCCTTCGCGCGCGCCGGGCGTTTGCGCGATGCGCATGCCGGCGCTACGATAGACGTTCATCCCGATATCAGCGCCGCCGCACACGACCGCCTTCACACGTCGACACCACGCAGCACCCGCGTTGAATGCGCTGCCGCCGTGCCTGCGCGCCGCTCGTCAAACCCGTTCACCCCCTCACCGGTTCACCACCATGACTGCATCTTCTTCCGCACCCGTGCGCGCCATCGTCACCGGACACACCCGCGGCGTCGGCGCGGCGCTCGCCGAACAACTGCTGCAGGAAGGCGTCGCCGTGCTCGGCGTGTCGCGCAGCCGTCATCCGTCGCTCGCGTCACGGGCCGGCGAGCGCTTGACCGAGGTCGAACTCGATCTGTCCGACTCGAAGACGATCGCGAGCTGGCTGGCCGGCGACACGCTGCGCCGCTTCGTCGACGGCGCGTCGCTCGTGCTGCTGTTCAACAACGCGGGCATCGTCGATCCGATCGGCCCGCTCGCCACGCAGGACCCGGCGATCGTCGCCCGCGCGGTCGGCCTGAACGTCGCCGCGCCGCTGATGCTGTCGGCGGCGCTCGCGCAGGCCGTATCGGCCACGACCGAATGCCGGATCGTGCACCTGTCGAGCGGCGCGGCCCGCAACGCATATGCGGGCTGGAGCATCTACTGCGCGACCAAGGCCGCCCTCGATCACCATGCGCGCGCGGTCGCGCTCGACGCGAACGGCGGGGTGCGCATCTGCAGCGTGGCGCCGGGCGTCGTCGATACGGGCATGCAGGCCACGATCCGCGCGACCGACGAAGACAATTTCCCGATGCGCGAGAAATTCGACCAGTTGAAATCGAGCGGCGCGCTCGCGACGCCCGAGGCGACCGCCCGGCAACTGATCGGCTATGCGCTGAGCGACGCATTCGGTACCGAGCCGACGGCCGACGTGCGCAATCTGCCGACGCAGTAGGCGTCGGACGCGGCCCGTCATCCTTCGAGCCGCTTCGTCCAGTCCTCGACCTGCCGCGCCGTCCGGCGTTTTTCCAGCATCGCGCGCCAGCCGGGCGGCAGCAGCGGCACGTCGCACAGCGCATCGAGCGCGGCCACGTCGAGCGTGCGGCGATACAGCACGTCGAGCACCGTCGACAGCGGCCATTGCGGGTAGCGGCGCTCGTGGAGCGCCAGCACATCGCCCGCCGCCACCCAGCCTTCCTGCAGCACGCGGTAGTACCAGCCGGTCCGGCCGCTGTGCTGCACGAGCGCCGCCATCCGCGGATGGTCGAAGCGTGCGTTGAGCTTCCAGCACGGCTGCCGCGACTGCGAGAGCTGGAGCACCGCGCCGCCCAGCGTGAACACGTCGCCGAGACACACGTCGTGCTCGGTGATGCCGCGCGTCGACAGGTTCTCGCCGAACGCGCCCGGCCGGGCGAGCACGTCGCGCGCGCCGATCTGGTCGGCCCACCACGCATAGTGATCGTGCGCGTAGTGGTGAACGGCCTTGTCGGGGCCGCCGTGATGCCGCGCATCGGCCTGCTCGTCGCCGGCAAACCCGAGCGCGCCCAGCCACAGGCGCGCATCCACCGGCTGCTTGTCGATCGCGCTCGCGTGCGGCGTACCGGCGAGCGGCCGGCTCGCGCCGATCCGCACCGCGCCGATGGCCGCCGCGATCGCCGGCCGCGCGTCGCCGCTCATGCCGCCACACCGTCCGGCAGCGCCGCGAGCAGGCGCTCGAGTTCGCGCGTGCGTGCCTCGCCGAGCGGCAGCAGCGGCCGCCTCGGTTCGCCGGCGTCGAAGCCGCGCAGCCTCAGCCCGGCTTTCACGGTCACCGGCAATCCGCCGTTGACGATGAACTGCAGCAACGGCAACTGCGCGTGAAAAACCGATCGGGCGCGCACGAGGTCGCCCGTGCGCATCGCGTCGAACAACGCGAGCGGCAACGCGGCGTTGAGATTCGGCGCGGCCGTGCACCATCCTGCCGCGCCCGCGGCCAGCGCGGCGAGCGCCATCGGATTGCTGCCGTTGTAGAACGGGATCGTCCCGTCGCTCAATTGCGCGAGCCGGTGCATCCGGCCGATGTCGCCGGTGCTCTCCTTGACCATCGTCACGTTGTCGACGGTCCGGCAGATCGTCGCGATCAGCTCGGGCGACATGTCGACGCCGCTCGTCGCCGGGTTGTTGTACAGCATGATCGGGATGCCGATCGCGTCGCCGATCGCACGATAGTGCGCGACGATCTCGTCGTTGCCGAGCTTCCAGTACGACACCGGCAGCACCATCACCGCATCGGCGCCGGCCTGCTCGGCGAAGCGGGCGCGGCGCACCGCGCCCGCCGTGGTGAGATCCGAGATTCCGACGACGGTCGGCACGCGCCGGCGCACCGCGCGAATCGACGCGATGGCGACGGCCTCCCATTCGGCATCGGACAGGTAGGCGCTTTCGCCGGTGCTGCCCAACGGCGCGATCGCATGAACGCCGTCGGCGACCAGGCGTTCGATCAACGCATCGAGCGCGGTCAGGTCGACGCCGCCGTCGGCGGAGAATGGCGTGACCGGGTAGGCAATGATGCCTTTCAGCAGGATGGACACGATATGCATTCCTCAATGATTGTCTGGCGAAGTGGTAACGATGCGCCGATTCACGCGACGCAATCCTGATGCGTACGCAATGCGCGGCGCGCGTAGTAGTCGAACGTCACCGCATCGCGCTTCGGCTTCGAGATCCAGTCGTGCGCTTCACGCGCCAGGGCGGGCGGCACCGGCTTGATCTCGCCGGCCGACATCGCGAGCAGTTGCAGTTTTGCCGCGCGTTCGATCAGCAGCGCGAGGATGCATGCCTCCTCGATCGTCTTGCCGACCACGAGCTGCCCGTGATGCGACAGCAGGATCGCGCGCTTGTCGCCGAGCGCCTTCGAGATGATCTCGCCCTCCTCGTTGCCGACCGGCACGCCCGGCCAGTCCTTCAGGAACGCGCAGTCGTCGTACAGCGGGCAGGCGTCCATGTGCGACACGACGAGCGGCTGCTCGAGCATCGACAGCGCCGCGACATGCGCCGGGTGCGTATGGATGATGCAGTTCACGTCCGGGCGCTCGCGATAGATCCACGTATGGAACCGGTTGGCCGGGTTCGGAATGCCTTCGCCATCGACGACGTCGAGATCCTCGTTGACGCGCAGCAGGTTCGCGGCCGAGATCTCGTCGAAGCCGAGCCCGAGCCGCTGCGTGTAGTACGTGCCGGCCGCATCCGCGCGGCAGGTGATCTGCCCGGCCAGGCCCGAGTCGTGGCCGGCGTCGAACAAGATCCGGCACGTCAGCGCGAGCTTTTGCCGCGCGGACCAGCCGCTGTCGCCCACCGCGTTGTCCAGACGCCGTTCCGCCAGCGCGACCAGCGCTTCCTTCGTCAAATTCAGCGTTTCCGCCATGTTCGCCTCCTGAATGAACCGGGCCTGCCACGCCGTCCGCGGCCGTTTCCCCGGTCACACGTGACACACGATACACCTAATGACACTTTGTGTCATGCGTTACAATCGGTTTTTCGAAGGACACCTGGCGCCCCATGACGATTCGCCTGAAGCTGCTCAGAAAACAGAAGGGCTGGACGCTCGACGTGCTGGCCGACGAGACGGGCCTCACCAAGAGCTACCTGTCGAAGGTCGAGCGCGGCCTGAGCGTGCCGTCGATCGCGGTCGCGCTGAAGCTGTCGAAGGCGCTGAACGTCGACGTCGAGCAACTGTTCTCGGAAAGCCGCAATCGCGAGCTGATCACGGTCACGCGCGCCGGCGAGCGCACCGCGATGGGCGCGGCGGCCGACCGCCACGCGCACCGTTTCGAGAGCATCGCGGCCGGCGTCGCGCCGAAGAAGATGCTGCCGTTCGTCGTGCATCCGCCGCACGAATTCGTCGCGTCGACGTTCCGCGAGCACGAAGGCGAGGAATTCCTGTTCGTGCACAAGGGGCGCGTCGAAATCGAATTTCCGAACGAGACGGTGCAACTCAGGGCTGGCGATTCAGTCTATTTCAACGCACTCATCCCGCACCGCACGCGCAGCCTCGGCACCGCGCAGGCGGAGATCCTGGTCATCGTCAGCCACGACGACTAGCCTCGTCACTTCTTCGCGCAAGGATCTTCCGATGGTCACCAAGGCCACCGCACCGTTCCAGCAGATCAAGACGCTCGTTCGCCAGAACGTCGAGTCGGGCGACTGGCGCCCCGGCGACCGCATCCCGTCCGAGCTCGACCTCGCCGCGCAGTTCGGCGTCGCGCGCATGACGGTCAACCGCGCGCTGCGCGAGCTGACCGAGGAAGGCGTGCTGAAGCGCATCGCGGGCGTCGGCACCTTCGTCGCCGAGGTGAAGCCGCAGTCGAACCTGCTGATGATCGCGCACATCCGCGACGAAATCCGCGCACGCGGGCACGAATATCGCTGCCGCGTGCTGAGTCGGTCGAGCGAACCCGCGTCGTTCGACGTCGCCGCCGCGTTCGGCCTGCCGGTCAACACGCCGGTCTTTCACGTGGTGTGCGTGCACGAGGAAAACGGCCGCCCGATCCAGCTCGAGGACCGCTACGTGAACCCGGCCGCCGCGCCCGGCTTCATCGACCAGGATTTCGAGGCTGAGCCGCCGTCCGAGTACCTGTACAACAACGTGTCGCACTACGAACTGGAAATCGAGCACGTCGTCGATGCGTCGCTGCCCACCGGCGAGCAGGCGCGGCTGCTCGACATGCGCGCCGACGAGCCGTGCCTCACGCTCACGCGGCGCACGTGGACGGACGGGCTGCCCGTCACGTTCGTGCACTTCCTGCATCCGGGCAACCGCTACCGGCTCGGCTCGCGCTTCAAGCCGGGCGCGGGGCGCCACCCGACCTGATCCTTCGGCGCACGCACGCCCCCGAACGCACGGCAGCCGTTTCGTCATGAAACGGCCGCCGTGTGGGTGACAGCAGGTCAGATCGCGCCGACCTGCCCTGCGTCGCGCGACCACACGACCGGGAACAGCGGGTGGTCGAGCGGCGCGCCGTCGGCCAGTTGCGCCGCGAGCCCGGGGAAATCGGGCGAGGTTTTCCAGCGGCGCGGCGCGTGGCGGACATCGTCGCCGACGAAGCGGATCGAGAACGCGCGCCGGCGGTTCTGCGTGCCGCCCGACGCATGCAGCGTCAGCATCCGGAAGCACACCATGTCGCCGGGTTCGAGCGCCCAGTGGCGAATCGGGAACGCCGCGCGGTCGGCTTCGATGTCGGGCAGGTCGGCGAGGCTGCCTTCCGGAAACCACTTCGCCTCCTTGTCCATGAACGTGCGCGGCATCAGCCATGGCCCGCGATGCGAGCCCGCGACGAATTCCAGCGTCGATTCGAGCGGCACCGGATCGACCGGAATCCACATGCTGACGTTGTCGTCGCCTTCGATGTTGTAGTACGGCTGGTCCTGATGCCACGGCGTGCGCTGCCGCGTGCCGGGCTCCTTCACGAGCAGGTGGTCGTGATGCAGCCGCACGTGGTCGGTGCCCATCAGCGCGGCGGCGACCGACGGCGCCGGCGAGCGCACGATGAAATCGCGATACGCGTCGTTGTGCTGCCAGTTGCAGAAATCCTCGAAGAACCAGCCGGGATCGTCGGGCCGGCTCGCGACTTTCGCGCGTTCGCTCGGCTGCGCGAGGTTCGCGTCGATGCCGGCCCGCAGCGCGGCCACTTCGTCAGGCGAAAAAATGCCCTTGATGCAGACCGCGCCTTCCTCTCGGAACGCGGCGATCAGTTCGGGCGTCACGGCTTGCGCGACGCGCTCCTGGATACTCGTCATGGTGTGCCTGTCGATCGAATGAGTCACGGAGTCACGGTGCCGAAGTCAGTTGCTGCTTCGCGCCGTAGATGTCGAAGTCGAAGTATTTCGCGGCGATCTTCTGATAGGTGCCGTTCGCGCGAATCGCGACGATCGCGTCGTTCAGCCGCTTCTTCATGTCGGCGTCGCCCTTGCGGATGCCCATCGCGACGCCGTAGCCGGTGATCCGCGCGTCGGTCACGTCCGGCCCCGCGAACGCGTAGCCCTTGCCGCGCGGCGTCTTCAGGAACGAGTAGCCGGCCTGCGTCTTGTCCTGGAAGGTCGCGTCGAGGCGGCCGTTGACGAGATCCTGATACACCTGGTCCTGGTTCTGGTACGAGACGATCGTCACGCCTCTGGTCGCCCATTCGGCCTTCGCGTACGCCTCCTGCGTCGTGCCCTGGTCGATCCCGATGCGCTTGCCGGCGAGCGACGCGGCGGTCGGCAGCAGCTTCGAGCCGACCGGCGCGACGAGCGCGCCCGGCGACGCATACAGCTTGTTCGAGAAGTCGATCTGCTTGAGCCGCTCGTCGGTGGCCGTCATCGCGGACATGATGACGTCGAACTTGCGTGCGCGCAGCGCCGGGATCATCCCGTCGAAGCCCTGCTCGACCCACACGCACTTCGCATGCAGTTGCTCGCAGATCGCATTGCGCAGGTCGATGTCGAAGCCGGCGAGCGAGCCGTCGGGCTGCTTCGCCTCGAACGGCGGATACGTGGGGTCGATACCCCAGCGGATCGTCGACGTGTCCTGCGCGAACGACGCGAGCGGCGCGAACGCCAGCGCGGTGACGAGGAGCTTTGCGGTGCGGTTCATGGCGGGTCCTTGTGAGTCTCGACGCGGCGGGGGATGCCGGCGTACGGTGGAAGCGTCGCGACGGGAGGCCGGCGCGGGGTGCGAAAGACGAGGGACTTCGGTGAAATTGCGATGCAGTCTAGACTGCTTGATTTTTGAGCGCAAGCGGGGGAATCAAGAATAGAAAGGGGCAGAGGCGGCCGCGAACCCGAAGGCCGGCACAGCGCTTGATTTACCGCCATCCAGCCGGGAATTTCGAGCGTTTACCCTACGTGACGCGCATTCGCCACGGAGCGTATTTCCTCGGATATTCGCCGAACGGCGATGTCTATGCAGGCAATCAGCGTAGCGCTTTCCGAATGCGGTTCCCGCCGTTCCCGCAACGCACCCTATACCGCTCGTTGAATATGCGCCAGGTGCCTTCAAACCCCGCAAAACACCGCCCCCAAGTCCGGCGAAACCGCGATTGCCCATGGCGTCCGGCCATGTTAAAAGTCATCGCACGCATTTGAAAATGAAATGCGCGATTCCACAGAAGTGCAGAAATGAATAGACTCCTGTTCGACATCGACCTGCTGCGCGCGCTCGTGATGGTCGCCGACTGCGGCAGCTTCACGACGGCATCCGCGCGCCTGCATTCGACGCAGTCGACGGTCAGCCAGAAGGTGCGCCGGCTCGAGGAAATCGCCGGTCACCGGCTGCTCGACCGCGGCACGCGCGACGTGCGGCCGACCGACGCGGGCGTGACGGTGCTCAGCTATGCGCGGCGCATGCTCGCGCTGAACGACGAGATGCTGGAGGCGCTGTCGGGCGCGACGGTCGCGCTGACGATCCGGCTCGGCGTGCCCGACGATTTCGCGGCGGGCCGCACGACGCACGCGCTCGCGGCATTCAAGCGCGAGCACCCGCAGGTCAAGCTCGAAGTGACGTGCGGGTTGAGCCGCGACATCAGCGCCGCGTACGATCGCGGCGAACTCGACCTCGTGCTGATCAAGCAGCGGCGCGACAGTCGCGAGGCCGTCGTGCGCTGGCCGGAGAAGCTGCGCTGGATCGACAGCGCGAAGCATCCGTCGATCGATCTCGATCCGGTGCCGATCGTCGTGTTCCCGCCGCGCGGGCTCTATCGCGACGACATGATCAAGGCGATCGAGGAGCGCGGCCGCCGCTGGCGGATCAGCTTCACGACGTCGAGCCTGAGCGGCATCCAGGCGGCCGTCGCGGACGGGCTCGGCATCAGCGTGCTGCCCGCGCGCGTGGTGACGGACGAGCATGTGGTGCTGACCGCGAAGCAGGGCTTCGCACCGATCGAGCACATGGACATCGCGATCCTGCACCGGCCGACGGCCGACCCGATGGTCAGCGAGCTGACGAAAGCGCTCGCGGCGATGCTGGAACTCGAAGGGCGGTAAGCGCAGCGGAATGCCAACGGCAGCGGCGCACAAGGGCGCCGCGCACCACACGCGTCAGAACAATCAGAACATCGTGTTGCCGTTCGCGGCCTGCTCGGGCACCGGCTGGTTGACGTCCCAGTGCTCGACGATCTTGCCGTGTTCGAGCCGGAAGACGTCCATGATCGCGCTGCCGCGCGTGCCCGGTTCGCGCACCGCGTGCACGTGCAGGATCACGTAGTCGCCGTCGACGAACGAGCGCTTGATCTCGCTGTGCGACTGCGGATATTTGTCGCGCAGGAACGCGACGAACTTCCGGAAGCCGTCGCGCCCGTCGGCCGCGTTCGGGTTGTGCTGCACGTAGCGATCGCCGACATATGCGAGCGCGGCGTCCGCATCCTTCTCGTTCAGCCCTTTCTCGTAGAACGCCAGCACCGTGCGCCGGTTGGCTTCCTGTTGCGCGTCGGCCGGACCGGCCGCCACCGCCTGCGCGGCCGTCACGGCGAACAGGGCTGCCGCCATCCCTCGTGCGGCCCGTGCCGCGGTCGTGCGTCGCATCGTCGTCTCCCCGGAAATCCGGCTGAAAACCGGATCATACCGGGGCGACGTGGCACTCAGACCAGCGCGCCGTCGCGCGCGACGATCTTCCCGGACGATACGACGAGGCGCCGCACCGGCCGCGCGACGACGGCCTCGGCGAACGTCAGCGCATCGACGAGCACGACGTCCGCGCGGCTGCCCGGCTGCAACCCGTAATCCGCGAAACCGCAGCCGCGCGCCGCGCCGTGCGTCACGCAGTCGAGCGCGACTTCGAGCGCATCGTCGCGGCGGAAATCGTTGCGCATGCCGATCAGCATCGCGCGTTCGAGCATGTCGGGCGAACCGTACGGCGTCCACGTGTCGCGCACGCCGTCGTTGCCGCCGATCACGATCACGCCCGCCGCGCGGCACGCGGCCACCGGCGGCACCGGCACCGCCGCCGGCGCGGTCGTGACGATCGCGACGCCGAGCCCGGCCATCCGCGCGAGCAGCGCACCGCGCTCGCGTTCGGCGATGTCGCCGAGACAGAAACCATGGCTGATCGTGACCTTCCCCTGCATGCCGTGCGCGGCCGTGCGCTGCAGGATCAGGTCGAGCGAATACGCGCCCATCGACCCGCGCTCGTGCAGATGGATATCGAGCCCGCACCCGTGGCGATCGGCGATCGCGAACAGCACGTCCACCGCCTCGACCGGATCGCCTTCGATCGCGCACGGGTCGAGCCCGCCGAGCAGGTCGGCGCCGGCGCCGAGCGCGTCGGACAGCAGCGCATCGGTGCCCGGCCGCTTGAGCACGCCCGATTGCGGAAACGCAACGATCTGGATCTCGACCTGCCCGCGCAGCGTCTCGCGCGTCGCGAGCACGCCGTGCAGATGGCGCAGCCCGGCTTCGGTATCGACGTCGACGTGCGTGCGGATGCGCGTCGTGCCGGCCGCGAGGAACGCACGCGCCAGCGCGAGCGACGCGGTGCCCGCGTCATGGCCGCTCGTCGCGCGATAGTGGCGTTCGTTCTCGATGCGATCGACGAGGCGCGGCCCGACCTGGTTGCGATACCACGGCATCCCCCAGTGAGTCTTGTCGAGGTGCGTGTGGCCTTCGACGAGGCCAGGCAGCGCCAACGCGAGCCCGCCATCCTCGATCGCGCAGCCGGCCGGCGCATCGAGCGACGGGCCGACGCGCGCGATGCGATCGTCTTCGATCAGGATATCGAGCGCGGCGTCGGCGCTCGTGCGGACATTGCGGATCAGCAGGGTCGTCATGTCGGTTCCGGTGCGGTCGGTCAGTGCAAGGCGCGCGCGGCGCGCGCCGTGCCGTCGGTCGGGTGGATCAGCGCGTGAAGCGCAGCGACGGGGCGAACGGCGCGCCCGTATCGCTTTCGCCGCGGCGGAATACCCAGCGTTCGGCCGGCACGCCCGCGACGGCCGCCGCCGCATTCGGCGCACGCACCGCGACGAAGCTCGCGTCGCAGCCGACCGCGATTCCATAGTTTTCCTTACCGATCGCGCGCGCGCCGGCGTGCGTCGCCATGTCGAGTGCAATGCCGAGCGCTTCGTCGGTGTAGAAGCCCGACCGGTAGCCGACCATCATCGCGCGCTGCAGCATGTCGCCGTTGCCGTACGGCCACCATGCGTCGCGAATGTTGTCGTTGCCCGCGAACACGTGCACGCCCGCGTCGCGCAGCCGTTGCACCGGCGGAAACGCGCAGTCGCCCGGCGCATTCGTCAGGATCGATACCCCGGCGTCGGCCAAGGCCGCCGCGGTGCGCTGCACGTCGTCGTCGCTCACCTGGCCCAGCGCGTACGCGTGGCTCACGTTCACGCGCCCGCCGAGCCCGGCCGCGCGCGTGCGCGCCGCGATCCGCAGCAGTTGCGCGATGCCTGCCTCGCCCGGCTCGTGCAGGTGGATGTCGATTTTCGCGCCGCGCTTCTCGGCGATGCCGAACACGATGTCGAGCTGGCCGTCCGCGTCGCCGTCGAGCGTCGTCGGGTCGATCCCGCCGACCACGTCCGCGCCTTCGCGCACGGCTGCATCGAGGATCTCGGCCGTGCCCGGGCACGTGATCACGCCGGCCTGCGGAAACGCGACCAGTTCGATGTCGACGATGCCGCGCCATTGTTCGCGCGCGGCCATCACGGCCTGCAGGTTCGACAGGCCCGTCGTCGCATCGACGTCGACGTGGCTGCGCATCGCGATCGTGCCGAACGCGGCGGCCTGCGCGATCAGCGCGTTCGCACGCTCGACGATCGGCGGCGCGGCCGCGAGCTGGCGCTTCTCGACCGCGAGCCGCTCGCGCAGCGAGCCGGCCGATTCATGCGGCACCCAGCGATCGCCGACGAAGCTCTTGTCGAGATGGATGTGGCCGTCGACGAAACCGGGCAGCACGACGCGACCGTCGAGGTCGATCGTCTGCGCGCCCGGCGCGGCCGCGCAATCGGCGCCGATCGCGGCGAAGCGGCCGTCACGGACGACGAGATTGACGGGCTGGCCGCCGGCGTCGACGGCGTTGATGAAGAATCGTTCGGTCATGGCTTGGAATGTGGGGCGGTCGCGACGCGGCCCGGCGCGGACAGGGGAGGGAACCGCGACCGGCGCGGCGCGACCGTTGGCAGGGAATCCGGCCACGATATCGGACGACGCTGCGCGAGGCCAATTAAATGTCGCGATGCCGCGCATTCGATTTCGCGATGTGCGGCGCGGAGGTCCGCCGGGCCGGCCGCGACGGCGGGTGCGATCACCGTGGAAACACAGCCTGTCGGCGGTCGCGCATCGTCGGCACACGGCGCCCGGAAACCGCGTCGCGCCATCGCCACCAGCGGGCTTCGACGCCCGCCCCGGCGGCGATTTACGCGGCAACAGACTTTACACGTTGTTACCCGGCCGCACCGGACGCGCATCCGGCCATTCCTTATACTCACGCCGAGTTCGCCACCCGAGAGGGGAATCCATCGGCGGACACGTTGCCGATGCAGGAAACATCATGATGCGCATGCCTTCCACGAAGACCGTTCTGTTCGCCTCGCTCGTCGCCGTGGCGGCGCTTCCGCTCACCGCCTGCGTCGCGCCGGGCTACTACGGCGCGCAGCCGGGCTATCCGCAGCAGCAGCAATACGCGACGCCCGGCTATGCGCAGCCCGCGTATTCGCAACCGGGCTATGTGCAGCAGCAACCGGCGTATCCGAACCAGGCGCCGCAACCGTACGACCAATACGGCAACCCGTCGCAATACGGCTCGCAGCCGTATGACCAGTACGGCAATCAGCAACAGCAATATGCGAACCCGTACGGCACGCAGTACGGCACCGTGTCGAACATCCAGCCGGTCAACGGCTCGGTCGGCCCGTCGGGCGTGGCCGGCACCGTTGTCGGGGCGCTGGTCGGCGGCCTCGTGGGCAACCAGTTCGGCCGCGGCCACGGCCGCGATGCGGCGACCGTGATCGGCGCGCTCGGCGGTGCGGTGGCGGGCAACCAGATCGGCCAGCAGATGGGCGCCGCGCAGGGCCCGAGCAGCTACCGGATCGACGTGCAGGTCAGCGACGGCTCGATGCGCTCGTTCGACGTGCAGTCGCCGGGCAACCTGCGTCCGGGCGACCGCGTGCAGATCAACGGCAATCAGCTGTCGCGCTATTGATGCCGCTGGCGTGCGCGTGAATTGATCGCGCGCACGTCGCCGGTTGACGTCGGGCGCCGGTACGGCGCGACGGCGCATGCGCTTTACACCCTTTACGCGCGCCCTCCTTGATCGCGGCACGACGCGCCGCCATCCCTGTCTTCTCCGTTCACGATCGTGCCCGCTACCCCTGCGACGCACCGACCATCGCTCCGCGACATCCGGATTCCTATTACGATAAGGGCGATGCATCCCGCGGCGCGTCGCAGCGGCGCGCCGGCATGCAAGCCCCTCACCCGGAATGCTCCCGATGACGATCACGATCCGCCTGCTTGACGCCGCCGACGCGGCGCAGTTCCAGACCGTCCGCCTGCGTGCGGTCGACACCGCGCCCACGTCCTTCCTGCCGACGCTCGACGAGGAATCGCAGGTGCCGGTCGACGAATTCGCGAAGCGCCTCACGCCGACGCAGGCACAGGCCGTGTTCGGCGCGTTCGACGGCGACACGCTCGTCGGCATCACCGGCGTGCGCCGCGACGCGCGCACGAAGATCGCGCACAAGGCGACGATCTGGGGCGTGTACGTCGATGCCGCGTATCGCGGGCAACGCATCGCGCAGGCGCTGCTCGACAGCGCGACCGGGCATGCGGCGAACGCGTGGGGATGCAAGCAACTGATGCTGTGCGTGAACGACGTCAACCGTACCGCGGAGCGGCTCTATGCATCGCAGGGGTTCGTGCGGTTCGGCACGGAGCCGCGCTCCCTGTTCGTCGATGGCCGCTTCTACGACGAGCACTACATGATCAAGACGCTGACGTAACGCATGCGCATTCGCGCTCGCGTGCGGGCACCGGCGGGGCCGCACGCGGACGTCGTGCGTGTTACCTCATTCTCACCGCTTGTCGTTGATCGTCGTGTTGACGACCTGCCCGGCGATCGTCACGTTCGTCAGCGTCATCACGCTCACGTTGAATGCATAGATCGGCCCCGGCGACGTGACCGTCGGCGCGCCTGACGCGACCGGCGTGCCGAAGTCGCAATTGCTGATCGTCACGCCGGAGATCGGCTGCACGGCCGGCGTCGGTGGCGTGCCGTTATAGTCGAACGCGACCGGCCCCTGCGCGACGATCGCCTGGAAACACGACGCGGTCATGCCGTTCAGCGTCACGTTGCTCGCCTTCACGTCGGCGATCGTCACGTTCTGCACGACCGGTGCGCGCGTGCGCACCGCATCGTTCGCCGGCTGGTAGTCGCAGTCGAACGTGACGATGCCGCCCTGCGCCGCGGACGGATTGCCGGCCGACGGCGTCACGACGCCGAGCGGCACGCTCGCGTTGACCGGGCTGCCCGCGAGCAGCGCGCTGCCGTAGCCGCCGCCCTTCAGCGTCACGCCGTTCGGCAGCGTGACGCCCTTCACGTGGAAATCCTTCACGTATCCGCCGCGGTTCATGTTGGTCTTCACGCGAATCGCGATGTTCAGCGGATTGGTCTGCCAGTTCGCGTTCAGCATCGACAGGTTCGTCGCGTAGATCTGCTCGACGCCGCCGCCCATCTCGCTGCCGAGCGTGATGCCGCCGTGCCCGCTGTTCATCGTGCAGTTGCGGATCAGGTGCCGCTTCGCGGGGCCGTATTCGGTGTCGCGGTCCTTGCCCGACTTGATCGCGATGCAGTCGTCGCCGGTGTTGAACGTGCAGTCCTCGCACAGCACGTCGGTGCATGCGTCCGGATCGAAGCCGTCGTTGTTCGGGCCGATGCTGTTGGTCGTCACGCCGCGGATCACGACGTTGCGGCTCGCGGTCGGATGGTGCTGCCAGAACGGCGTGTTCTGCGTCTGGTAGTTCGCCATCAGCACGTTGGTGCAGCCGATGAATTCGACCATGCACGGCCGCAGGTAGTGACCGAGGCCGAAGATGCGCTTCTCGACCGGCACGCCGGCCTCGGACAGCGCGGGCAGGTAGTTCTGGTCCTGCTGCCACGGCGTGACGGGCGATGTGAGCAGCGCATAGAGCGTGTCGGGAATCGCGGGCGCGACGATCCGCAGGTCGACGTTGTTCGGATTCGCGGTGTTCTGCGCCGGCACCGTCGCGCTCGCGCCGTACGCGCCCGACGAGCCCTTGTAGGTCCACCAGCAGACGCTGTTCGCGCCGCTGCCGGAGAACGGCGTCATCGCCTGTCCGTTGAGCACCGACGTCGGGCCCTCGCCGGTCAACGCGATGTTCGTCGCATTGCGGGCGTAGACAGGTGCGCCGTAGTTCAGGCAATCGTTCGCCTGCCAGCGGCTGTAGTACAGCCGGCCGTTCGCGCCGCAATCGACCGGGCCGTCCTTCGCGTAGTCGGCCGGGTTCGGGCTGAAGTAGATCGTGCAGTTCGCGCTCAGGTGGAACGTGACGTTGCTCTGCAGCACGATCGGCCCCGCGCAGTACCAGTTGCCGGACGGCACGACGACCCGGCCGCCGCCTTCGCGCCGGCACGCGTCGATCGCCGCGAGAAACGCCGGGCGCGAATCGAAGGCGCCGGGCGCGGTCGTCAGGTCGGAACCGGGGCTGACCGGCGATTTCGCCGCCGGGTACGGCGACGTCTGCGCGACCGTCGCGCACGGGCGCGCGCCGTAGTGCGTCACGTCGAAGTCGCGGCCGCGCCGCGCGAGCCGTGATACGTGCGCGAGCGACGCGGCGATGCGCGCCGCCGCGCCGTGCTCGCCCCACACGAGATCGACCGCCGACGCACCGGGCGTCGTGCCTGCCGCCAGCGCCCGGGTGGCCGCCAACGGTCCGCCGAGCATCGCACCGCCGGCGAGTGCACCGGTCCAGCTGATGAAGGCGCGGCGCGATACCCGTTTCGACGGGGACGATCGGACGGATGAAGACGGACGGCGGCGATGAGCGGCCATGGGCACTCCTTCAGGGTAATGGGTATCGATGCGCCGGGTAGCGGATCGCAATTTATACGTCGTCGTACTACATTGCGCAGTCTAGACGCGATTAGCGCAAGGGACGTATTTGTCGTTTACCCTGTTTTTATTGAATATATTCGGCATATGTGTGCGCACACTCACATTGTCGAGCGCGCCTTTAGAGATATGTTGTCGTATGTTTATGCGCAAAAACTACAAATCAATCCTCCGCCGCTAACGCTCTCCATCGGTACGCGCCCCCCCTCCCGCCCACTGCCAACCGCCTCGGTAATTCCGCCTCTGGTCAGCCCCGCGCCACCCGCGCTATCGTTTCCCCCATCCCCACAGCCCAGGAGCTGCCTTTGCCTACCCGCCACGGAGTCGACCTCATCCGCGCCCGCGCGCTGTTCGATCGCGAACGCCAGACGTTCACCGAAGCCATGCCGGTTTCCCGCGCGCTGTCCGCGGAAGCGTCCGAGCACTTGCTGTTCGGCGTGCCGTTGCACTGGATGCAGGACTGGTCGACCCCGTTCTCGCTCTACGTGAAGGAAGCCCGCGGCGCGACGTTTACCGACGTCGACGGTCATCGCTACGTCGATTTCTGCCTCGGCGACACCGGCGCGATGTTCGGCCATGCGCCCGAACCCGTCGCCCGCGCGCTCGTCGAACAGGCCACGCGCGGCTACACGACGATGCTGCCGAGCGAGGACGCCGCGTGGGTGTCGCGCGAACTCGCGCGGCGCTTCAAGTTGCCGGTCTGGCAATTCGCGTTGAGCGCGAGCGACGCGAACCGCTTCGTGCTGCGCTGGGCGCGCGCGGCCACCGGCCGCAACACGATCGTCGTGTTCAACGGCTGTTATCACGGCACGGTCGACGACGTGTTCGTCGATCTCGTCGACGGCCGCCCGGTACAGCGCGACAGCCTGCTCGGGCAGTCGTACGACCTGCTCGCGAACACGCGCGTCGTCGAGTTCAACGATCTGGCCGCGCTCGAAGCGGCGCTGCAGGACGGCGATGTCGCGTGCGTGCTCGCGGAGCCCGCGATGACGAACATCGGCATGGTGCTGCCCGACCCGGGTTTCTGGGAAGCCGCGCGCGAACTGACGCGCCGCACCGGCACGCTGCTGGTGATCGACGAGACGCACACGATCAGCAGCGGCCCCGGCGGTTACACGGTCGCGCACGGTCTCGAACCGGACATGCTGGTGGTCGGCAAGCCGATCGCGGGCGGCGTGCCGTGCGCGGTGTACGGGTTCAGCGCCGAATTCGCGGCGCGCGCCAAGCAGGCGAAGCTGAACGCGCCGCCCGGCCACTCGGGCATCGGCACGACGCTCACCGCGAACATGCTCGCGATGCATGCGATGCGCGCGACGCTCGCCGAAGTCGCGACCGACGCCGCGTATGCGCACATGTTCGCACTCGCCGCGCGGCTCGCGACGGGCCTCGAACACGCGATCGCGACACACCGGCTGCCGTGGTGCGTGACGCGCATCGGCGCGCGCACCGAGTTTCAGTTCGCGCCGGTGCCGCCGCGCAACGGCACGCTGGCCGGCGCGCAGCTCGACAGCGAACTCGAGCACATCGTGCACCTGTACCTGCTGAATCGCGGCGTGCTGATCACGCCCTTCCACAACATGATGCTCGTGTGCCCGCAAACGACCGACGACGATGTCGACCGGCTCGTCGCGCAGTTCGATGCGTGTCTCGGTGAGCTGGTGTGATGCGCTGACGCAGGCCCGGTACGCGCGCGAGCGCGTACCGGGCCGCCGCTTTCGCTACACCGCCTTCAACGCTCGCCGCGCCACTTCCGCGAAATACCGCGCGCCCACCGGCAGGATCGCGTCGTTGAAATCGTAGGTCGCGTTGTGCAGCGGCACGCCGCCCTGCCCGGCCGCCTCGCCGTTGCCGATGAACACGAAGTTGCCCGGCACTGCCTGCAGGAACGCGCCGAAATCCTCCGAGATCATCATCGGCTGCACGTCGGCGTGCACCGCGTCGGCGCCCGCGACGTGCGCGGCGGCCTGCACGGCCGTGTCGACCCATTCTGGCGAATTCACCGTCGGCGCGAACTCGTGCGTGTATTCGAACGTGCAGGTCGCGCCGTGCGTGCGGCAGATCCCTTCGCTGATCTCGCGCATCCGCGTTTCCAGCAGCGCCTGCACGTCGCGCGAATAGCTGCGCGTGTCGCCCTTGATCGTCACGGTCGACGGCAGCACGTTGCGCAGCCCGTCGGTGATGAATTCCGTGCACGAGATCACCGCCTGCTGGCCCGGGTCGAGATTGCGCGACACGATCGTCTGCAGCGCGAGCACGATCTGCGAGCCGATCACGATCGGGTCGATGCCCATGTGCGGACGCGCCGCATGCGTGCCGCGCCCGTCGATCCGGATCACGAAGTTGTCCTCGCTCGCCATGATGCCGCCCGCACGCGTCGCGAACGTGCCCGCGCGCATGCCCGGCATGTTGTGCGCGCCGAAGATCGCATCGACCGGAAAGCGCTCGAACAGCCCGTCTGCCATCATCGCCTTCGCGCCGCGACCGTGCTCTTCCGCCGGCTGGAAGATGAAGCGCACCGTGCCGTCGAAATCCTTGCGTTCGGCCAGCAACTGCGCGGCGCCGAGCACCATCGACATGTGGCCGTCGTGTCCGCACGCATGCATCTTGCCCGGTGTGCGCGATACGTGTTCGCGACCCGGTGCGTGCTCGGCGATGTTCAGCGCGTCCATGTCCGCGCGAATGCCGATCGCGCGCCGGCCCGTGCCGGCCGTCAGGTTCGCGACGAGCCCGGTGCCGCCGATGCTGCGATGTACGTCGAGCCCGAGCGTCGTGAGAATCCGCGCGACGTAGTCCGACGTGTTCACCTCTTCGAAACCCGTCTCCGGATACTGGTGCAGATGGCGGCGCCAGGTTTTCAGCTGCCCCTGCAGCGTGCTTTCTGCCGTTGCGTCGATTGTGTCCATTGCGTTGGCCTCGTCGATAGTCACGTCGGTCGTCATGTCGTTCAGGCCGCCACCGCCGCGCGGCTCAGCCAGTCGCGCTGGCGCGCCAGCACCGCGTCGGCCGTCTCGCCGACGCAATGCCGGTACACGGACGGCGCGGTCGCCCCTTCCGTGTTGATCGCCAGCACGCGCGCATTCGCATCGAGCCCGACCTGCCGCGCGAGCGCCGGGTCGCGCATCAGCACGTCGAGCCCGGCCACGCCGGCCGCGCCCGATTCGCCGGCGACGACCGGCACATCGCGTGCGCTGCCGGCCGCGAGGCCGCGCATCGCCTGCACCGCGTCCTCGTCGTCGATCAGCATGAAGTAGTCGATGCACATCTCGAGGAAATCCCACGCGAGCGGCGACGCCTCGCCGCATGCGAGCCCGGCCATCACCGAATCGACGCTGCCGGTCGCCTTCGTCGCACGGCCGGCCAACGCGCTCTGGTACAGGCAATCGGCCTGGCGCGGCTCGACGACGACGAAGCGCGGCCGCTGCACGCCGTCGCGCTCCCACAGGTAACTCGCGACGCCCGCGGCGAGGCCGCCCACGCCGCCTTGCAGGAACACGTGCGTGAACGGCCGTCCGTCGTCCTCCGCGGCCTGCGCGGCCGCTTCGGCGGCGATCACGCCGTAGCCCTGCATCACGTCGCGCGGAATCGCTTCGTAGCCGTCGTACGACGTATCCGACACGACGTACCAGCCGTTCGCCTGCGCGAGCTGCGCCGCGCAGACGACCGATTCGTCGTAGTTCCCCGCGATGCGCACGATCCGCGCGCCGTAGGCCGAGATCGCGCGTTCGCGCTCGGCGTCGACGTTCGCATGCAGCACGATCACGCAGCCGCAGCCGATCGCGCGCGCGGCGGCGGCCAGCGCGCGGCCGTGATTGCCGTCGGTCGCGCTGATCACCGTCAGGTCGGCCAGCTCCGCCGCATAGCGGCCGGTGACGAGCCCCTGCGGATCGAGCGCCTGCGTGCGCCGCAGCCGCTTCACGAGCCGCACCAGCGCGATCGGCGCGCCGAGCGCCTTGAAGCTGCCGAGCGGCGAGCGGCACGACTCGTCCTTCACGCTGACGCTCGCGACGCCGAGCCGCGCGGCCAGATCGGGCAGCGCGCGCAGCGGCGTGCGCGCGTGGCCGACGAGCGGCCAGTGCGCGAGCCACGCGCCGCTTTCGTCGGCCGACGCGATGTTCATCACGCGGCGCAGCGCGTTCGGGTAAGCGGTGCGCGACGCGCGCGGGTTGGCGATCAGCATGACGAAAGGCTCCGGATCGGGACCGCGCGGGCGGTCCGTCGGGTGGGTCGGGTCGGGCAGGCGCGGGTTGCGCTTGCCGTCGGTTGGAAAAATAATATTGCGCATGCCGGTCAACAAAATCGCCAAATCGATGGCCCAGACGCAAAAATTTCTCATTCTTCCGAGGTTCGACACACCGTCATGACGATCCCTCTCGATGCGTTCGATCGCAAGTTGCTGATGGAAGTCCAGCGCGACGCGCAGACGCCGCAAGCCGAGCTCGGCGCGCGCGTCAACCTGTCGACCGCCGCGGTGAACCGGCGGCTGCGGCGCCTCGCGGAAGATGGCGTGATCGAGCGCTACACGGCCGTCGTCGCGCCGGACAAGGTCGATCATCCGCTGACGATCGTCGTGAACGTCGAGGTCGAGAGCGAGCAGATCGACCAGCTCGACGCGATGAAGCGCGCATTCGAGCGCTGCCCGCAGATCCAGCAGTGCTACTACGTGACGGGGGAATGGGATTTCGTGCTGATCCTCGCGGTGCGCAACATGGATCAGTACAACGCGCTCACGCGCGAGCTGTTCTTCGCGAACAACAACGTGAAGCGGTTCAAGACGCTGGTGAGCATGAGCCGCGTGAAGGTCGGGCTCGACGTGCCGGTCGATGCCGGCGAGTAAATGAATGAGGCCATGAAGCGGCCGGCACATCGTTGCATGCGCCGGCCGCCTCCCATCGACGGCTACGTCAGCGACAACTGAAGCTCGCCGCCGAATTCACGTCGCCCGAGCCGTTGTAGCGCGCGACCTGCGGATACGGGCACAACGGCCGCGTGCGTCCCGCGCCCCACGACGCGAGCACGTCCGCGTTCGGCACCGCGTTCGTCGTGTCGCGCGCGGCAGCCACGATCGCGGCCGGCGCCTGCCCCTGCTCGACCCACGCGACGAGCGGCGTCAGCATGTCGAACTGGTCGGCCGCCGGCCCGCCCGAGCAGTGATTCATCCCCGGCACCGGATAGAAGCGCGCGAAGTTCGACGCGTCGCCGCCGTTCGCCTGCGTGACGTTCGCATACCAGTCGCGCGTGTCGTTGAACGAGAACACCGGATCGCCCGTGCCGTGATAGACGAGCAGCTTCGCGCCGCGCGCCTTCAGCGCGGCGAGGTTCGTCTCGTCGGGCGGCGTCATGAACGACCATGACGATTGGGTATAAACCCCGTTCGTCGCGAAGATCGCCGGCGCATCGTTGTCCATGTCGAAGCCGAGCGCGAAACCGGGCAGGTTCGCGAGCGCCGCGGCGGTTTTCGGCGGCGTCATGAACGTGAACGCCATCGCGGCCGGATCGAGCGTGACGGAATTCGACTGCTTCCACCCGGCCCAACCAGGGCCCGAGATGCCCGGATCGTACGGGAAGCTCGCGTAGAGCGCCGAGCCCGCGCTGTTGCGCGCACCGGCGAACACGTTCTCCAGCGCGGTTTTCTGCGCAGGCGTCAGGCACGACCCGGTGCGCGTGCCGTTCGCGCAGGTCGGGATGTCCGTGTCGACGCTGAAATGCGTCTGGCACGCGGCGACGTCCTGCACCATCCCGTCGGCCGCGCCATCGAGCGCATCGCATTTCTCGAGAATCTTCGCGCCGACGAACTGGCGCTCCGCATCGTTGAAACCGCTGCGGATATCCGGCAGCCCGTTCGTTCCGGTGGCCGACGCGATCTTCGCGAACTGCTGCGCGCCATACATCTCGCCGATCGCCGCCTTCGGCAGATGGAAGCCCGGATCGCCCGCGATGATGCCGTCGTAGTCGGCCGGGTTGCGCACCGCCGTGACCATCGCGTGACGGCCGCCGTTCGAGCAGCCGCCGAAATAGCTGCGATCGGGCGCCTTGCCGTACGCGAGCCGGATCACCTGCTTGGCCATCGGCGTCAGCGCGTCGACCGCGCCGTAGCCGTAATCGATCCGCGCCTGCGGATCGAGACCGAACAGCGGATTCTGCGCGGCGCTGTGCCCCGAATCCGAGCTGATCACCGCGAACCCCTGGTTCAACGCGTTGGTCAGCGGGCCGCCGCCGCCGATCTCGCCGGTCGCGGTCACGACGTTGCCGTCGAGCCCGCCGTTCGCCTGGTAGAAGAAGCGGCCGTTCCATGCTTTCGGCAAACGCATCTCGAAGCCGATCGCATAGGTCTTGCCGTCCACCGCGCTCACGCGCTCGTTCATCTTGCCGGCGATCACGCAGTGCTCGGCGACCGGCTTGCCGGCCACCGTCAGCGTGCCGGCCGCGGCGGTCGTCACCGACGTGAACGACGTGTTCGCATACGCGAGCTTCGCGGCGAGCGCGTCGCAGGTCTGCGCCATCGCGGCCGGCGTCGCGGCGCTCAGGTGCGTGGGCGCGGCGCTGACCGAATCGTCGCCGCCGCACCCGGCGAGCATCGCGGCGGCAGACAACGGCGCAATGCAAAGGAATGCAGATTTTCTGTTCAAGATAGCTCCCGTTCGGTTCGTCGCGCCAGTGAATCAGAACATGTGCCGCATGCCGACCATCGCGCCGAGCTGCCCCATCCCCGCGCCGGGCGTCGTGCCGGGCCCGCCGCCGCTGACCGAGTAGCGTGCATGCGCGCTGTTCCACAGATACGACGATTGCGCATAGACGGCCGTGCGCTTGGTCAGCAGATAGGTCGCGCGCAGCGTGGCCATCGTCGCGCGCGTGTCGTGCGCGGAATTGACGATCCGGTAGCCTTCGCCGTCGACGATGAAATCGGGCTTCACCGCATACGACGCGCCGACGAAGAACAGGTCCGAATGCGCGCCCGCCGCCGCCGGCGAACCGGTCGACACGCGCCGCCCGATCCAGCCCGCGCCGATCTTCGCGCCGGCCGCTTGCGCATACGCGCTCACGTGGGTGCGCGCATCCTTGCCGCCGCTGCTGGTGAAGGGAACGGGCGCCACGCCGTCGAAGAAGTTCGCGGCCGCGCCGGTACCGCCGCGCTGTTCCTCGTACGACGCCGCCGCACCGAAGTACGCGCTGTCGTACTTGAGCATCACCGACCAGTTGCGGCATTGCACCGCGTCGCCCGGCACCTGCCCCGCGCACGTGCCCTGCCCCGGCGAGTTGCCGGTGCCCGCGCCGTCGCGGCCGAACGAATACGCGGCGCCAAGCGTCACGCCGCGATACGTGCCGAGGTAGGTCACCGCATTGTCGGCGCGGCCGTTCGGCACGTACGCGTCGAACGAGCCGAGCCCGTAGATGTCGGGGCCGATGATGTCGGCGCCCTGCAGCGCGAGATAGGTCATCGTGTACTGGCGGCCGAACGCGAGCGTGCCGAAGCCGCTCTTCAGCCCGACGAACGCCTGGCGCCCGAACAGCCGGCCGCCCTGGCCGAGATCGCCGCCGCGCACGTTGAAGCCGCTTTCGAGCGTGAACACCGCCTGATAGCCGCCGCCGAGATCCTCGCTGCCGCGCAGCCCCCAGCGCGACGGCAGTTCGCCCGTCACGCCCGGCATCCGCACCACGTGATCGCCGGCCGCGTTCGCGTGCGACACGAATTCGACGCCCGTATCGATGATCCCGTACAGCGTCACGCTCGACTGCGCGTGCGCGCCCGGCGCGGCGAGCGCGCAGCACGCGCCGGCGGCCAGCAGGCCATTCCTTGTCTTCGTCTTCATTTCGTTGCGTCTCCAGACCATGTTGAATCGCGCGCTCTGACGGCGCGCATCGAAAAAACCGGGCAATGTCAGTCGCCGGCCCGCGGGCGGCGGATCAACAGCAGCGCGGCCACGGCCGCGACCAGCGTGACGGGGATGCTCGCGCCGATCACGACCGGCGCGCTGCGGCCGGCGGCCAGCAACGTCGCAGCCGCGAGCGGGCCGACGACGGAGCCGAGCCGGCCGACGGCGACCGCCGAGCCGACGCCGGTCCCGCGCATCGCGGTCGGGTAGTACATCGCGGCCAGCGCATACAGCACCGACTGGCCGCCGACGACGAACATCCCGGCCGCGAACGCAGCCGCCGCGAGCGACGCGAAGCCGGGTGCGGCCGCCAGCGCGGCGAGCGACAGCACGATTCCGACGTACATGCCGCCGACCACGCGCGACGCGCGCATCCGGTCAAGCGCCGCGCCGATGCCGAGCGCGCCGAGCCCCGCGCCGACGTTGAACGCGATCTGCACGAGGCCGACGTGCGCGCGATCGAGCCCGCGCGCGGCCATCAGCGACGGCAGCCAGTTCAGCAGGAAGTAGAGGACGATCAGCGTGCAGAAGTAGCTGACCCACAGCGCGAGCGTCGACGTCGTACGGCCGTCGCCGAACAGCGTCCGGGCGACGCTGGCGCGCGCGGCCTGCGTGCCCGCGACGTCGAGATACGCGCGCGATTCCGGCAGGCACCACACGAGCAGCGGCACGAGCAGCAGCGGCCCCAGGCCGCCGACGTAGAAGATGTGGCGCCATTCGGTATCGCCCGCGAGCAGCACGCCGATCAGCGACGCGATCACGCCGCCGAACGGGATCCCGCAGTACATCGTCGCGACCGCGCTGCTGCGCGAGCGCGGCTCGACCGCTTCGGACGACAGCGCGATCAGGTTGGGCATCGCGCCGCCGAGGCCGATACCGGTCAGCACGCGCACGACGACGAGCATCGCGAAGCTCGAGACCTGCGCGGTCGCGATCGACAGCAGCCCGAACAGCACGGTCGACGCGATCAGCACGCGCTTGCGGCCGATCCGGTCTGCGAGCCGCCCGCCGAGCATCGCACCCGGCAGCAGCCCGAAGGTGCCCGCGCTGAACGCGATGCCCATCTGCGATACGGACAGCCCGAATTCGCGCGCCATCCGCGGCGCGGCGACGCCGACCGACTGCAGGTCGAGCCCTTCGAGGAGGGCGATCGCGAAACACAACGCCAGCGTGGTCGCGACCGTGGATTTTTCGGCAACGTAAGTGTTCATGTCTCCAGTCCCATGTCTTTGTAGTCGGTCGGCCGTGCAACGACCGTCGCGCCGCCGCCGGCCAGTGGCGGTTCGGCGCGCGAGGTGTCGAATGAAAGGCCGCCTTTATCAGGCAACCTGATTCACTGGCCGCAAGAATGCCCGCCGGTGTCGTGGCCGGCCGGTCGTTGTGCCTGCTTGTTGTTGCTGACTGCTTGCTGCTCGTTGCTGCCCGTGCGTGCGCTTACGCGTAAATCACGTCGGGATCGCGCCGCGCCGGGTCGTACAGTGCTTCGATCGCCGCCGCGCGATGCTTCTGCACGGCCGCCTGGTTCAGCGAACCTTTGTCGGTCACTTCGCCGAGATCGAGCGACGGCGGCGTGTCGATCAGCCGGATCCGCGCGACGAACGTCGATCCGCCGCTCGCGTTCCGGTTCAGCGCGGCAAGCCACGCCGCGAACGCCGCGCGCACGGCCGGCGCGCGCAGCACGTCGGTCACCGACGCATCGGCGGCGAGCCCCGCCAGCGCACGGCACGCGTCGACACGCGGAAACACCAGCAAGCCGATGTCGTCGCGATTGATCCCGGTGACGACCACGTCCTGCACGTACGGCGCGCCCGTCGACACCGCGTTCGCGCGCAACGGCCCGACGCTGACGAACGTGCCGCTGCTCAGCTTGAAATCCTCGGTCAGCCGCCCGTCGAACAGCAGCCCGAGTTCCGGCCGCGCCGGATCGGCGAAGACGCCTGCGTCGCCGCTGCGGTAGTAGCCTTCGTCGTCGAACACGTCGCGCGGATCGACGTCCGCGTGCCAGTAGCCGCGCATCACGTTCGGCCCCTTGAAGCGCAGTTCGTGCTTGCCGCCGCACGGCACCAGCTTCGCGTCGCAGCCGGGCGCGGGCAGCCCGATATACCCGGCGCGCATCAGCGGCCCCGTCGTAAACAGGCACGACGGCGACGCCTCCGTCATCCCGAGGCCGGCCATGATCCGGATGCGCTCGCCGCAATGCGCTTCGGTCACGCGATCGAGCCGGTCCCACGCGGCCTGCGACAGCCCCGCGCCGCCGAAGAAATACAGCTTCACGCGCGAGAAGAACGTGTCGCGCAATTCGGCATCGCGTTCGAGCGCGGCGGTCAGTTCCTCCCAGCCCTTCGGCACGTTGAAGTAGATCGTCGGCGCGATCTCGCGCAGGTTGCGCACGGTTTCGTCGAAGCGGCCGGGCACCGGGCGACCGTCGTCGATATACAGCGTGCCGCCGTTGTACAGCGCGATGCCCAAGTTGTGGCTGCCGCCGAACGTGTGATTCCACGGCAGCCAGTCGACCAGCACCGGCGGCTCGCGCGTCAGTTCCGGCATCGTCTGGCGCAACATCTGCTGGTTGCTGCACAGCATCCGGTGCGTGGTCGGCACGGCCTTCGGCTGCTTCGTCGAGCCGGACGTGAACAGGATCTTCGCGAGATGGTCGGGGCCGACCGCCTCGTGAATCGCGTCGATCGTGCGCGGGGCGGTAGCGAGCAGGCGCGACAGCGGCACCGCGCGGCCCTCGGCATCGACATCGGCATCGTGCGCGACGATCAGCGCCGCATCGGCCGGCAACGTCGCATCGAGCGCCCGCGCGAACGGCGCGCGTTCGGCGACGAACACCGCGCCCGGCCGCAGCACGCCGAGCGTGTGACGCAGCTTGCCGTAGTCGGTCGACACCAGCGAATACGCGGGCGAGATCGGCGAGTACGGCACGCCGGCCAGCATCGCCGCGAACATCAGCTGCAGATGCTCGAGGTCGTTGCCGGACAGCACCGCGAGCGGGCGCTCGGCCGACAGCCCGAGATCGACGAGGCCCTGGCCGAGCGCGCGGGCGCGTTCGAGCATCCGCGCGTACGTGATCTCGATCCAGCGGCCGTCGGCGCCGCGCCGCGCGGCCAGCACACGGTCCGGATGCGCTTGCGCGCCGCGCACGAGGCAGTCGGTCACGCGAGTCGGGTAATCGCCGAGCGGTTCGCGCGAGCGCAGGTACCAGGTACCGTCGTCGGCGCGGCGAATCTCGGCCGCGCCGACCGCGACGGCGGCCGCGCGATAGCGCACGGCGCCCGTGTCGTTCATCGGGCCGCTGGCGGGCGTCTCAACATTCATCGTCGGCTCGCTCATACCGGGTAATGCCGTGGCGCGGTCTGCACGGTGATCCAGCGCAGCTCGGTGAATTCGGCGATCGACGCGCGGCTGCCGAAGCGGCCGTAGCCGCTCGCCTTCGTGCCGCCGAACGGCATCTGCGCTTCGTCGTGCACGGTCGGCCCGTTGATGTGGCAGATCCCCGATTCGATTCGGCGCGCGACCGCCATCGCGCGCGCGACGTCGCGGCTGAACACGCTCGCCGACAGCCCGAACTCGCTGTCGTTCGCGAGCGCGACCGCTTCGTCGTCGTTGTCCGCACGCAGGATCGCGACGACCGGCGCGAACGATTCCTCGCGATACAGGCGCATCTCGGGCGTCACGCCGTCGACGATCGCCGGCTGCATCGTCGCGCCTTCGACGCGGCAGCCGAGCGGCAGATGCGCACCGTGCGCACGCGCATCCTCGACCAGCGACGCCGCGCGCGCGGCGGCCGACGCATCGACCATCGTGCCGAGCGGATGGCCGGCCAGCGGATCGCCGGCAACCAGCGTGCGCGCCTTTGCGGCGAGCCGCTCGACGAGCGCATCGGCGACCGGCCGCGCGGCGATCACGCGCTCGGTCGACATGCAGATCTGCCCCTGGTTGAAGAACGCGCCGAACGCGATCGCGTCGACGGCTGCATCGAGATCCGCATCGTCGAGCACCAGCACCGGCGCCTTGCCGCCGAGTTCGAGCAGCACGGGTTTCAGGTGCGCGGCCGCGTGGCGCGCGATGATGCGGCCGACGTGCGTCGACCCGGTGAAGTTGATCCGCTTCACATGCGGATGCGCGATCATCCGTTCGACAAGCGCCGGTGCATCGGCCGCCGCGTGCGTGATCACGTTGACCACGCCGGCGCCGAGCCCGGCTTCGTCCAGCACCGCGCCGATCAGCGCGTGCACGCCCGGGCACGCCTCGGACGCCTTCAGCACGACCGTGTTGCCGCACGCAAGCGGCATCGCCAGCGCCCGCGTGCCGAGGATCACCGGCGCGTTCCACGGCGCGATGCCGAGCACCACGCCGCACGGCACCCGCATCGCGAGCGCGAGATTGCCCGGTACGTCGGACGGAATCACGTCGCCGGCGATCTGCGTCGTCATCGACGCGGCCTCGCGCAGCATGTTCGCCGCGAGCGTCACGTTGAAGCCGATCCAGCCGGGCGTCGCGCCGGTTTCGGCGACGCCGGTCGCGATGATCTCGTCGATGCGCGCGTCCATCAGGTCGGCCGCCTTCAGCAGCAGCCGGCGGCGCTCGGTCGGCGCGAGCGCCGCCCATGCGGGGAACGCGCGGTGCGCGGCGTCGATCGCCGCGTCGGCGTCGGCGCTGCCGGCCGCCGGCGCGCGCGACGCAAGCGCGCCCGTCGCGGGGTTGAAGCGGTCGAAAGTGCGGCCGTCGCGGGCGGTGCACCACTCGCCGCCGATCAGCATCCGTCTGTCGGTCATGTCGTCTCCTGCCTTGCCTGTCTCTTGCGATTACGCCGGCGGGAAGCCGGCGGCTGCGTCCGCGCTTGTATCAGCGCTTGTAGGCTTGCAGACCCGGCTTGATCGCCTTGTCGTCGAGGAACTGCTTCAGCCCCTGTTCGCGGCCGCGCTCCGGGTCGCGCAGTTGCGCCTGGTCGAGCTTCGCATACAGGTAATCCTCGCACTGCTCCCACGTGAGTTCGCGCGAGCGCTTGAAGCCGTGCTTCGCCGCGCGCAGCACGACCGGGTTCTTGTCCATCAGCCGTGCCGCGAGCGCGATCGTCGCGTCGCGCAGCCCGGCGAGCGGCACGCTGCTGTTCACGAGGCCCATCTCCGCTGCTTCGACGCCGGTGAACGTGTCGCCGGTCATGATGTAGTGCAGCGCGCGGCGGTGTCCGACCGTGTCGGCCATCGCCTTGCTGACGAGGTTGCCGGGCGGGATGCCCCAGTTGATCTCCGACAGCCCGAACACCGCTTCGTCGGCCGCGATCGCGAGGTCACACGCGACGAGCGGCGAGAACCCGCCGCCGAAGCACCAGCCGTTCACCATCGCGATGGTCGGCTTGCCGTACATCCGCAGGCGGCGCCACTGCCATTCCGATGCGTCGCGGCGCACCTTTTCCTGCAACGCGTCCGGGCCGCCGTCGATCTCGCGGAAATACTCCTTCAGATCCATGCCGGCCGTCCATGCGGCCCCCGCGCCGGTCAGGACGAGCACCTTCGCCTCGTCGTCGAACTCGACCGCGTCGAGCACCTGAAGCATCTCCTGGTTCAGCGTGGGGCTCATTGCGTTGCGCTTCTCGGGGCGATTCAACGTCACCCACGCGATGCCGGCCTCCACTTTCACTTCAACGGTCTGCCAGCGGTTGTCGTACTTGCTCATGTCTGTTCCTGTCGTTCGTTTCCAGTGCGATTCGGTGCGCAGCCTGCGTGCTGCGGACGACTTCATTTAATATCAGGCTACCTGATATTGCAAGCGGCACGAGCGCCGGTGTAAACCCGGAGCGGAAACCGGAGAATGCGGCGGGGAAATCAGGGAGCGGTCGAGCGATCGCCGATGGCGCGGACGAAGCGCGCACGGGCCGAACGGGCCCGCGTCGTGAAAATCGGGGAGGCGCTCAGCCGCGCAGGTTGCGCGAGAACAGTTCGAGCGCGCGCTGCACGTGCGCGGCGTCGTCGGCCGGGATGTCGCCCAGCATGCGGGCCTCGAGCGGGCGCAGCACGGCTTCGCATTCGCGCAGCATCGCCGCGCCTGCGTCGGTCAGCTTCAGCAGGATGATGCGGCCGTGCGACGGGTCGGCTTCGCGCGTGACGAAACCGCGCGCGGCCATCACGCTCATCACCTCGTTCGCCGATTGCGGCGTGATCCACGAGCGCTCGGCCAGTTGCGCGTTCGACGATGCGCCGCGCGCCTCGAGCACCGACAGCGCCGTGTATTGCGCGAGCGTGATGCCGAGCGGCGCGAGCGCGTCGGTCATGTGACGGCGCAGCAGCCTGTCGAGGCCGCCGATCACGTAGGTCAGACGTTGTTGCACGCGCGCTTTCGGCTTGTCGCCCGTGGCGCGGGCGGCGTCCTTCGCGGCGGGTTTCGAACGGGCGGGCTTGGTCGGGGTGGAACTCATGGCGCGTGCTGGATGGAATTGCGAGCCATCTTACCAGCACGCGAAACGTCGTTCTGTCCGGTTGTACGCGACACGCGCGGTACGCGCGGTCGGCTGCGGCGGTCAGCCGTGCGACGCGCGCCGGCCCGCGAACCGCGCGGTCGGCAGCCCCGCGTAGCGCGTCTGCGCGACGAACACGCCGCCCGCGTGCACATCGCCGGCCAGCGCGTCATCGCTCAGGTCAACACGCGCACTCGTCACATACAGCCGGCCTTCACCGTCGATCGCAACGCAGCTCGGCTGCGCGGTCGGCACTTCAACGCGATCCGTCTCGACCCCGTCCGGCCCATAACGCACCACGCGCCTGCCGCCCCACTGCGCATTCCACAGCCCACCGTCGCGATCGACGATCGACCCGTCCGGATCACCATTGGCATCGATCAGCCGCGCGAACGGCCGCACGTTCGCGACGTCGCCACCCGCACGGTAATCGCACACGAAAATCTCGCGCACCAGCGAATCGCAGAAATACATCTTCGAACCGTCCGGCGAGAACCCGATGCTGTTCGCGATCGCGGCCGGCGGCAACGCGAGCCGTTCGAGCGTGAGGTCGGGGTTGAGGCGATAGAACCCGCCGACCGCGCGCGGCGGCTCGGCGCCTTCGTCCTTCATCCCGAACACGAATGCGCCGGCCCCGTCGCCGCGCCCGTCGTTGAGCCGCGTCGGCAAGTCGGGCTCGACGTCGACGATCCGCGTGAACGCGCCGCTGCGCAGGTCGAAGAACGCGAGATGGGTCGCGAGCCCGACGAGCAGCACGTCCGGCTCGTCGGTCAGCGCGAAGCACGCGAGCCGTTCGGGCATCGCCCACTGCGCGAGGTCCGAGCCGTCCGCGCGGCAGCGCCACAGCCGCGCGCCTTCGATGTCCACCCAATACAGCGCGTGCGTCCTGTCGCACCACGTCGCGCCTTCGCCGAGCGTGTTGCGGCTGTCGGCCAGCAGCGTCGCCGACGCGGCCGGATGAGTCTGTTGCATGCCGTCTCCCGATGTCTGATCTGTCGCGTTCGCGGGCGGCCGCGCCATCACCGAAGTCAGATCTTCATCGCGCGCCGCTGGTTGCGACGATACTGGTCGAACAGCACCGCGAGCAACAGAATTCCGCCGCGTATCAGATATTGGTAAAAGGTCGGCACGTTCAGCAGGCTCATCGCATCCTGCACGGAGCCCATGATCAGCACGCCGACCAGCACGCCGGAGATCGTCGCGACGCCGCCCGTCAGCGACACGCCGCCGAGCACACATGCGGAGATCACGCCGAGTTCGAGGCCGACCGACGTCT
This sequence comes from Burkholderia sp. IO2, assembly GCF_029522185.1. NCBI lineage: Bacteria > Pseudomonadati > Pseudomonadota > Betaproteobacteria > Burkholderiales > Burkholderiaceae > Burkholderia > Burkholderia sp. IO2. Next base: position 80,815 of record NZ_JAKWFH010000021.1, read on the forward strand.
TCGGGTCGCCGAGGCTCATCCGCGACGCGAGCATCACGCCGGCGAAGCCGGTCACGAGCCCTTGCAGCACGAACACGGCGATCTTGATGCGCATCACCGGCAGCCCCGCGAGCAGCGCCGCCTCGCCGTTGCCGCCGACGGCCAGCACGTTCTTGCCGAACACCGTCTTGCGCAGCAGGAAACCGAACACGACGAAGCCGACGATGTTGCTCCAGATCGGATACGAAATACCGAGGAACGACCCGCCGCCGAGATCGAAGAAGCGCTCTTCCGAGATCATCACCGCGTCGCCGTTCGACGTGATGAACGCGAGCCCGCGCACGACTTCCATCATCGCGAGCGTGACGATCAGCGAGTTGATCCGGTAGCGTGCGATCAGCACGCCGTTCACGAGCCCGACCGCCCCACCGGCGAGCACGCCGGCCGCGATACCCAGCACGACGCTGTGCGTCGCGGTGATCAGCGTCGACGCGACGACGCCCGAGAACGCGACGATCGACGCGACCGACAGGTCGACCTCGCCGAGCGCGAGCACGAACATCATCGTCACCGCGATCGAGCCGATCAGCGTGACCGACAGCAGCAGGCCCTGGATGTTGCGCGGCGTGAGGAAGTCCGGCACGGTCATCGACAGCACCGCGAACAGCACGAGAAACACCATCACGATGCCGGAGCGGTTGATCAGCTGCCACACGCCGCCGCGTGGCCGCGCGGGCGTGGCCGCGGCCGCGGCATCCGGGGACGGGGAAGTACGTTGGGGTTGCATTGCCTGGCTCATATCAGTTCACTTGCTTTCCGGTTGAACAGCACGCCGCTAGCGCGGCAGCGCGAGCTTGATCAGCGCATCGGGCGTCGCGTGCGCCTTCGCGACCTCGCCCGCGATCCGTCCTTCCTTCATCACGACGATGCGGTCCGACACGCCGATCACCTCGGCCAGATCGCTCGACACGAGGATCACGGTGCGGCCCGCTTCCGCGAGTTCGTAGAACAGGTTGTAGATTTCCGCGCGCGCGCCGACGTCGATACCGCGCGTCGGCTCGTCCATCAGGAACACGTCGATGCGCTCGGCCAGCCAGCGCGCGAGCACGACCTTCTGCTGGTTGCCGCCCGACAGCGCGCCGATCGGCGTGTCGCCGTCGCGGGTCTTGATCGCGAGGCGCTCGATGTATTGCTGCGCGAGCTCGCGTTCGCGCCGCCCGTCGAGCAGCACGCGCGCCGGGCTGAAATGACGGCGCGCGCTGATGTTCAGGTTGTCGGCCACCGACGCGATCGCGACGATGCCTTCCTGCTTGCGGTCTTCCGGGCACAGCGCGATGCCGGCGCGCACCGCGTCGCGCGGGCTGCCGAACGCCACCCGCTTGCCGTTCAGCTCGACGTGCCCGGCGCTCGGTCGCACCGCGCCGTACAGCAGCTTCATCAGCTCGGAGCGGCCCGCGCCGACGAGCCCGAAGAAGCCGACGATCTCGCCGCGCCGCGCGGTGAACGACACGGGCTCGGCCAGCCCCGGCCCCGCCAGCCCCTTCGCTTCGATCAGCACGTCGCCGGCCGCACGCGGCCGGTAGCCGTACACGTCCTCGATCGAACGGCCGACCATGCAGCCGATCAGCCGGTCGCGGTCGAGATCGGCGACGGAATCGAACGTGTCGATGCGGCGACCGTCGCGAAACACCGTCACGCGGTCGCACAGTTCATAGACCTCCTCCATCCGGTGCGTGACGTAGATGATCGCGCGGCCTTCCGCGCGCAGCGCGCGGATGATCCGGAACAGCTGCGTGGTTTCGCGCGCGGACAGCGAACTCGTCGGTTCGTCGAACGCGATCGCGCGCGCGTCGCGCATCAGCGCCTTGCCGATCTCGATCATCTGGCGCTGGCCGATCGACAGATACTTCACCGGGATGCCCGGATCGATGTGCTCGCCGAGCCGCTCCAGCGCATCGAGCGCGCGCGCGGCGAGCGTGCGCTCGTCGACCACGCCGAGCCGGCTCGGCAATTGCCCGAGCATCAGGTTTTCCGCGACCGTCAGCTCGGGCACCAGATGCAGTTCCTGGTAGATGATCGCGATGCCGGCCTCGAGCGCCGCGCGCGTCGACGCGAAGCGCTGCGCCGTGCCGTTCAGCGTCAGCGTGCCGGCCTGCGGCTGGTTCACGCCGGACAGCACCTTCAGCAGCGTCGATTTCCCCGCGCCGTTCTCGCCCATCAGCCCGTGCACCTCGCCCGCGCGCACCGACAGCGACACCGCGTCGAGCGCCCGCACGCCCGGAAACGTCACCGTGATGCCGTCGAGCGCGAGCAGCGGGCCGTCCGGCCGCATGCCCGCTTCGGCGTCGTGGCCGGACGCGGCCGTGATCGTCTGCATCGTCATCGCGTTCTCGCCTCGCCCCGCTCAGATACCGAGTTCGGCGCGCACGGCCTGCCAGTTCGCGCGCGTCATCAGCTTGCCGCTCGTCTGCGTGTCGGCCGGCGGCGTCTTGCCGTTGCGGATCCAGTCGACGAGGTTCTGCGTGCTGTCCTTGCCGTGGTTCGTCGAGCTGACCGCGATCGTCCCGTAGAAGCCGGTCGGCTCCTTCTTCTGGAACTCGGCGAACGCCTCGCCCGCGCCGTTGATGCCGACGCCGATCACGTCGGCCGCCGGGATGTGCAGCTGTTCGGTCGCGCGCACCGCGCCGAGCACGGTTTCCTCGTTCAGCGCGTAGATCACCCATTTCTTCACGTTCGGATGGCGCGCGAGCACCGGCGCCGCCGCACTGAAGCCGCCTTCGTCGTCGGTGGTCTTCTGCGGCGCGTCGAAGATGTTTTCCTTGCGGAAGCCGTTCGCGAGCAGCGCCTGCGTCGCGCCGTCGGTGCGCAGCTTCGCGGTCGGCAGCTCGTAGTTGGTCACGCGCAGCGCGCCGACTTCTTCCGGCTTCCAGCCGCGCCGCTTCATCTCGTCGGCGATCGCCTGGCCGACCTGGTTGCCGATCTTGGTCGCCGACATCCCGAGGTGCGGCACGTTCGGCAGCGGCTTGCCGCTCGAATCGACGAGCTGGTCGTCGACCGTCACGAACTTCATGTTGTAGCGCTTCGCGCGCGACGCGATCGCCGGCCCGAGACGTACATCCGGCGCGCAGATCACGAAGCCCTGCGCGCCCTGCGAACCGAGGTTGTCGATCGCGGCCAGCACCTTCTCGCCGTCCGGCGTGCCGATCTTCACGACCGAGAAATTCTCCTTCTGGCCGAGCGCGGACGCCGCGTTCTGCTCGTTGATGAACCACGCCTGCTCCGGCATCTTCACGAGGAAGCCGATCTTCAGCGGCGCGTCGGCGTGCGCGGCGCCCTGCATGCCGAGCGGCGCGATGCAGAGCGCGGCCAGCAGCGCGCGCAGGGTATGGCGGCGAATCGTGTGAGTCGTGCGGTTCATGGGTGTCTCCTTTGTATCGGCTGATGCCGTGATGTGTGCCGTAATCAATCATTCGTCGCGCGCGCTTGTTCGTACCGAAGCGCGCGCGCAGGTTCAGCGGCCGAACGCGTCGGTCTGCACGCGCCGGCCGAACAGGAAGGCATCGGCGACGAGCCGAAGCGGCCGCACGTCGACATCGCTTTCGCCACGCGCGATCAGCGCATGGAAGTGCGCATACAGCGCCGGGTATTCGCGTTCGGGCCCGATCTCGACCGGCTCGCCCGCGATCGACAATTGCGCGCCGCCGCGGCTGATCGCGAGCACGCCGTCGGCCGTGTCGACCGCGATCTCCCATTGCTCGACGGGGCCGTGGCGCCAGTCGAATTCCGCGCGCACCGGCACGCCGTCGGTATCCGCGCAATCGAGTTCGGCCGCGATCGGCGTCTGCACGTCGCTCGGCACGATGAGCGTCGCCTCGCGCAGCACGAGTTCGCGCGGCAGGATGCGCGTGACGATCGACAGCGCGTTGATGCCCGGATCGAACACGCCGAGGCCGCCCGGCTCCCAGATCCACTGCTGCCCCGGATGCCAGCGCCGCACGTCTTCCTTCCAGCGCACCTGCACCGCGCGGATCGCGCGGTGCGCGAGCCATGCGCGCGCGGGCTCGACCGCGCTCGCGCAACGCGAATGCCAGGTCGCGAACAGCGTGAGGCCGCGCTCGCGGGCCAGCGCGTCCAGCGCGGCCACTTCGCCGAGCGTCGCGCCCGGCGGCTTCTCGAGCATCACGTGCTTGCCGGCTTCGAGCGCGGCGCGCGCCTGCGCGTAGCGCACCTGCGGCGGCGCGCACAGCGACACCGCGTCGAGTTCGGGTTCGGCGGCGAGCAGCGCGCGCAGGTCGGGGTAGTTGCGTACGCCCGTGACTTCCGCGTGACGGCTCGCGCATGCGGTCAGCGCGAAGCCCGGTTCGGCGGCGATCGCCGGCAGATGCTGGTCGCGTGCGATCTTGCCGATCCCGACGACGCCCAGCGAAATCGGTTCACTCATCGTGCCTTTCTCCTTCGCGAATCGCTCAGCGCGCCCAGCGCAGCACGAGCGGATCGAGCCGGCGCGCGATCGCGAGCAATTCCGCGCGCGTGTCCGGGTGCAGTTCCGGCATCGGATGCCGCGGCCGCTCGCACGCGATCACGCCGCCTGCGCGCATCAGCGCCTTCGCGGTGAGGATCCCGGACTGGCGGTTCTCGTGATTGATCAGCGGCAGCCACGCCTGGTAATGCGCGAACGCATCGTCGTGCCGCCCTTCGCGGAACGCTTCGAGGATCGGCCGGATGCCGTCCGGAAAGCCGCCGCCCGTCATCGCGCCGGTCGCGCCCGCATGGAGGTCGGCGAGCAGCGTGATCGCTTCCTCGCCATCCCACGGCCCCTCGATCGCGTCACCGCCGAGCCGGATCAGCTCGCGCAGCTTGTTCGCCGCGCCCGGCGTCTCGATCTTGAAGTACGCGACCTGCTCGATCTCGCGCGCCATCCGGGCGAGGAACGGCGCGGACAGCGCGGTGCCGCTCGCAGGCGCGTCCTGGATCATGATCGGGATCGCGATCGCGTCGGACACGCGTGCATAGAACTCGAAGATCTGCGCTTCCGGCACGCGGAACGTCGCGCCGTGATACGGCGGCATCATCATCACCATCGCGGCGCCGAGCTGCTGCGCGCGCAGGCTGCGCGCCGCGCACACCTGCGTGCTGTAGTGCGACGTCGTGACGATCACCGGCACGCGGCCGGCCACGTGCTCGAGGATCGTGCGCGTGAGCACGTCGCGTTCGTCGTCGGTGATCGCGAACTGCTCGGAGAAGTTCGCGAGGATGCACAGCCCGTCCGAGCCGGCGTCGATCATGAAATCGACCGCGCGCTTCTGGCTCGCGAGGTCGAGCTCGCCGGTATCGGCAAACGTCGTCGGAACGACGGGAAAGATGCCGCGATAGCGCGGCGTGCTGCTCGATGTCATGGTTCGCGTCCTGCTTCGGCCCGGTTGTCGCCGGCCGTCATGCGTTCACGGTTTCATGAAGCGCGGGCCGGGAAGGCCCGCAACCGGCGGCGACGCAGGTCGCGCCGCCCGCCTGCTCAATGCGAATGGCTCGGCACGTCCGCGCCGCGCGTGCCGACCAGGAAGTCGAGGTCGCACCCCTCGTCCGCCTGCAGCACGTGATCGATATACAGCCGCGCGTAGCCGCCCTTGCCGAGCTGGCCGGCCACGCCCGGCGCCGCGGTCGGATCGACGTCGGACAGGCGGCGCTGCAACTCTTCATCCGGAATGTCGAGATGCAGCGTGCCGGCCTCGCAGTCCAGTTCGATCCAGTCGCCGTTGCGCACCGCGGCGAGCGGCCCGCCAGCGGCCGCTTCCGGCGCGACGTGCAGCACGACCGTGCCGTACGCGGTGCCGCTCATCCGCGCATCGGAAATCCGCACCATGTCCTTCACGCCCTGGCGCAGCAGCTTCGGCGGCAGCCCCATGTTGCCGACCTCGGCCATGCCCGGATAGCCGCGCGGCCCGCAGTTCTTCAGCACCATCACCGAACTCGCGTCGACGTCGAGCGCTTCGTCGTTGATCGTCGCCTTGTAGTGGTCGAGGTTCTCGAACACCACCGCGCGGCCGCGATGCTTGAGCAGTTCGGGGCTCGCCGCCGACGGTTTCAGCACCGCGCCGCGCGGCGCGAGATTGCCGCGCAGGATGCAGATCCCGCCGTCCGCGATCAGCGGCCGGTCGAGCGGACGAATCACCTCGTCGTCGTAGTTCGGCGCTTCGCGCACGTTGTCCCACAGCGATTTGCCGTTGACCGTCAGCGCGTCCGGGTGCGGCAGCAGCCCGCCTTCGCCGAGCCGGCGCAGCACGGCCGGCAGCCCGCCCGCGTAATAGAACTCCTCCATCAGGAAGCGCCCCGACGGCATCAGGTCGACGATCGTCGGCGTGTCGCGGCCGATACGCATCCAGTCTTCCAGTTCGAGCGGCACGCCGATGCGGCCGGCGATCGCCTTCAGGTGGATCACCGCGTTGGTCGAGCCGCCGATCGCCGCATTCGCGCGGATCGCGTTCTCGAACGCCGCACGCGTCAGGACCTTCGACAGCACGAGCCCTTCGAGCGCCATCTCGACGATGCGGATGCCCGACATGTGCGCGAGCACGTAGCGGCGCGAATCGACGGCCGGAATCGCCGCGTTGTGCGGCAGCGCGACGCCGAGCGCCTCGGCCATGCACGCCATCGTCGACGCGGTGCCCATCGTGTTGCAGGTGCCGGCCGAGCGCGACATCCCGGCTTCGGCCGACAGGAAGTGATGCAGGTCGATCTCGCCGGCCTTCAGCGCTTCGTGCAGTTGCCACACGGCCGTGCCCGAACCGATGTTCTTGCCTTCGAGCTTGCCGTTGAGCATCGGGCCGCCCGACACGACGATCGCCGGCACGTCGCAGCTCGCCGCGCCCATCAGCAGCGCGGGCGTCGTCTTGTCGCAGCCGGCGAGCAGCACGACCGCGTCGATCGGGTTGCCGCGGATCGCTTCCTCGACGTCCATCGACGCGAGGTTGCGCGTGAGCATCGCCGACGGCCGCAGGTTCGATTCGCCGTTCGAGAACACCGGGAACTCGACCGGGAAGCCGCCCGCTTCCGAAATCCCGCGCTTCACGTGCTCGGCGAGCTTGCGGAAGTGCGCGTTGCACGGCGTCAGTTCGGACCACGTATTGCAGATGCCGATGATCGGCCGGCCGTCGAATTCGTGATCGGGAATGCCCTGGTTCTTCATCCAGCTCCGGTACATGAAGCCGTTCTTGTCGTTCGTGCCGAACCATTGGGCGGAGCGCAGCCTGGGTTTTGTTGCCGACATCGTCAGTCCTGTGGTGACGGGATACCGGCGCAGTCTAGGCAGAATTTTGATAACTGGCTAATGACGTTTTTGGCGATTACGATATCGATTCCGATATCGATATAAACCCGTACGATGACCGAAGCCAGTCCGTGGGGAAACCGCGCCCGCCTGAAGACGCGCCAGTTGCTGCTGGTCGTCGCGCTCGCCGACGAAGGCAGCATCCACCGCGCGGCGGCCGCGCTGAACATGACGCAGCCGGCCGCGTCGAAGCTGCTGCGCGAACTCGAGGAATCGATCGGCGCGGTGCTGTTCGAGCGTCTGCCGCGCGGGATGCGGCCGACGCTGTACGGCGACGCGCTGATCCGCCACGCGCGCGCGGCGCTCGGCAGCCTCGACCAGGCACGCGAGGAGCTGGCCGCGCTGAAGGCCGGCCATCTCGGCCACGTGGCGGTGGGGGCGATCACGTCGCCGGCCCTGCGGCTCGTGCCGCCGGCCGTCGCCGCGGTGAAGGGCACGCATGCGGGCCTGCACGTGTCGGTCGAGATCGACACCAGCAACGTGCTGCTCGAACATCTCGCGCAGGAAAAGATCGACATCGTGCTCGGCCGGCTGTCCGCCGAACACGACAAGCTGCGCCTGCGCTACGAGCCGCTGACCGGCGAATCGGTGGCCGCGGTCGTGCGGCCCGGCCATCCGCTGCTCGCGCAAGCGCCGCTGGCGCTCGCGGACGTCCAGCGCGCCGCGTGGGTCGTGCCGCCGGCCGGCAGCGTGCTGCGGCACCGCTTCGAACTCGTGTTCCAGCGCGCGAGCCTCGCGCCGCCGGCGAACCTCGTCGAAACGTCGGCGCTGCTGTTCATCACGCAACTGCTCGAACAGAGCGACATGATCGCGGTGCTCGCCGAGGACGTCGCGCGCTACTACGCGCGGCACGGGATCGTCACGATGCTGCCGCTGGAGATGGATTGCCGGATGGACGATTTCGGGATCATCACGCGCACCGACCGGCTGCATTCGCCGGCGGTGACGGTGATGGTCGAGGCGATTCGGGCCGCGGCGCGGGAGGTTTATGGGGTCGCGCTGTGACGACGCAGCCGCGGTTTTCTACGCCGCGGCAACCTCGATCACCGGCTCGCACCGAATCGGAAAATTGACCGAATTCGCGATGTAGCACTTCGCATGCGCATCGTGATGCAGCTGCGCCGCGCGTTCACGATCGTCGCCGGCCCGGATCGTCACCTGCGGGCGCAGCACGATTTCGGTGAAGCGACCCGCTTCGGCGCCGTCGAGCATCGTGCCTTCCGCGTGGTCGACATAGGCCAGCACGCGGATGCCGGCTTCCGAACACAGGTGCAGATACCACAGCTTGTGGCACGCCGATGCCGACGCGAGCAGCAGGTCTTCAGGGTTCCAGCGCGCCGCGTCGCCGCGAAACGCCGGGTCCGACGAGCCAGGGATATCCGGCTTGGAGTCTGCGCGGATCACATGATCGCGCCCGTACTCGCGATACCCCGACGTGCCGGTGCCACGATTGCCCGTCCACTCCACTGCGACGCGATACTGGTGTTCGCCCGATGCCATCTCGCTCTCCATTGATGTCGGTTGCCTCGACCGGGCCGGACGCCGTTGCGTGAAGCCCGCCGATGGTCGCCATTGTGGCACTGGATGGCCGTTTGGTATACCATTATTCCAAAATGACGAAACAGGCAGGCATGGAAGCCAAACTCGACTCCACGGCGGACGCGGTCGCCGCGTCGCTGCGCGACATGATCATCAACGGCGAACTGGCGGCCGGCGAGCGGCTCGTCGAGCGCGATCTGGCCGAGCGCTTCGGCATCAGCCGGATTCCGATGCGCGAGGCGATCCAGCGGCTGGAACGCGAGGGCTTGCTCGACATCTTCCGGAATCGCGGCGCCGTCGTGCGCATGTTGAGCGCGTCGGACGTGCAGGAAATCTACGATCTGCGCGTGCTGCTCGAAGGCGATGCGATCTACCGCAGCGTGAAGCGGCTCGACGACGAAACGCTCGCCCGCGCCGAACTCGTGCATCGGCTGCTCGGCGATGCAACCGTGCCACGCCGGCAAGGCGAACTGAACCGCGAATTCCACGCGTTGCTGTATTCGTGCTGCGGCAACGCGCGGCAGCTGAAGTCGATCGCCGAACTGCGCGGCCAGGTCGAACGTTACGAGCGCCTGCAGGCCACGCTGCTCGCGGATACCCCGTCGTTCCAGGTCGAACACGACGATATCCTGAAGGCGTGCCTCGAACGCGATGCCCGCGGCGCCCGCGCGATGACCGTCGCGCATCTCGATTCGGCCCGCCGCATCGTGCTGCGGCTCGTCGAAGGCGGCTGAAGCCGGCGGGCTACCGCTCGCGTTTCGTCATGCCGCGCGCGGCACCGGCCCGGTCGTGCCGCGCACCGTCAGCGTCGGCAGCGACGCGACCCGCACGCGCGACGCGTCGTCGCCCTGCCCGCCCGCCTCGCGCAGCGTATTGAGCAGCTCGACTGCGAGGCCGGCCGCTTCGGCGGTGGGGATCGCGACGGTCGTCAGCGTGGGCCGCGTGTCGCGCGCGAGATGAATGTCGGTGATGCCGACGATCGACAGATCGTCGGGCACGCGCCGGCCACGATCGGCCGCCGCATGCATCGCGCCGATCGCCGGCAGGTCGTTGGTCGCGACCAGCGCGGTCAACCGCGGGTGCGCATCGAGCAGCCGGCCCGCCGCACGCAGCCCGCCTTCGATCGAATCACGCTCGGCCGCGACGATCGACGCGTCGAGCCCCGCATCGCGCATCACGTCGACGAAGCCGTCGTAGCGCGCCGCCTGCACGCCGCTCGCCGCGCCGCCGACGATCACGCCGATTGTCTCGTGACCGAGTTCGAGCAGATGCCGCGTCGCGATCCGTCCCGCCTCGCGGAAATCGATCGCCACGCACGGCAACCCGTCGGGCGGCGCGTCGGGCCGCTCCCACAGGCACAGCACGACCGGCACGCCGCGCCGCGCGACGTCGAGCAGGTCCGGCAGGTGCAGGTTCGCATTGGTCACGAGAATCCCTTCGGAGATCGTGCCGGCAATCTGGTCGAGATACGCGCGCCCCTGCAACGGATCTTCGTTCGTATTGCAGACGATCAGGAACTGCCCGTTGCGGCGCACCGCGCGCTCGACCGCCAGCGCGAACTCCGGATAGAACGGGTTCGCGATGCTCGATACCATCAGCGCGACCGTCGGCGCGCGCCCTTCCGCCAGCGCCCGCGCGGCGAGGTGCGGGCGATACCCGAGCGCGTCGACCGCTTCGAGCACCCGCGCCCGCGTCGCGTCGCCGACCCGGCCGCGATCGCGCAGCACGTTCGACACCGTCGCGGCCGTCACGCCGGCGCGGCGCGCCACTTCATCCAGAGTTGCCATCGTTTGCTCATTATATGAGACGTCGATCCAATATTTGCTTCGCTCACCGAAGCGGCGCACTATCGCCGCACACCCTGCCGCCCGACCGACGGGCGCGACTCGGCCGCGATCGCATCGCCCCTTTTTTTGATCGCGATGATTAAGCGCTTAATCAAGCAGTGTGACGCATTAAAACATGGAGCGGAGACAATGGCGAGCATCTCGATGCGACGCGTGCAGAAAGTCTATGGCGAGCACGCGCCGGTCATTCGCGACGTCGATCTGGAGATCGGCGCGCACGAGTTCTGCGTGTTTCTCGGGCCGTCCGGATGCGGGAAGTCGACCCTGTTGCGCATGATCGCCGGGCTCGAGGATCTGAGCGCGGGCGAGTTGTCGATCGACGGCCGCCGCGTCGACGACGTGCCGGCCGCCGAGCGCGGCGTCGCGATGGTGTTCCAGAGCTACGCGCTGTTTCCGCACATGACGGTGTACGAGAACATGGCGTTCGGGCTGAAGCTCGCGCGCGTGCCGAAAGCCGAGATCGACCGGAAGGTGCGCGACGCCGCGCGCATCCTGCAGCTCGACACGCTGCTCGAACGCAAGCCGAAGGCGCTGTCGGGCGGCCAGCGGCAGCGCGTCGCGATCGGCCGCGCGATCGTTCGCGAGCCCGGCGTGTTCCTGTTCGACGAACCGCTGTCCAATCTCGACGCGGCGCTGCGCGGCCAGACCCGCATCGAGATCGCGCGGCTGCACCGGCAGTTCGAACGCGCGAGCGTCGTCTACGTGACGCACGACCAGACCGAGGCGATGACGCTCGCCGACAAGATCGTGCTGCTGCACGCCGGCGCGGATACCGCGCAGCACGGCAGCATCGCGCAGGTCGGCGCGCCGCTCGACCTTTACCACCACCCGGCCAGCCGCTTCGTCGCGGGCTTCATCGGCTCGCCGCGGATGAACTTCCTGCCGGCCGTCGTGACTGCGTGCGACGCGCAGCGCACGACCGTCAAGCTGGTGCCGTCCGGCGAAACCTTCGCGCTGCCGCGTGACGGCTCGGCGCTGGGCGCCGGCGCCACCGTGACGCTCGGCGTCCGTCCCGAACACCTGACGCTCGGCGCCGCGGCCGACGCAACGACGCTCGCGCGCGACGTCGCGCTCGTCGAACGCCTGGGCGAACAGACCTACGTGCACCTCGATTCGCCTGGCCTGGCCGACGCGACGCCGCTGATCGCGAAGGTGCCCGGCGACGCGCAGGTGCGCACCGGCGAACGCGTGCACGTGCACGCGCCGGCCGCGGCCTGCCACCTGTTCACCGAAGACGGCCGCGCGGTGCCCGCGTGCGCCGACGTCCACGTTCACCACTACGCATAAGGATCGGCATGCGCCTCGGAGTCTGCTACTACCCGGAACACTGGCCGGAATCGATGTGGGCCGACGACGCCCACCGGATGAAAACGCTCGGCATCGAGCAGGTGCGGATCGCCGAATTCGCGTGGAGCCGCATCGAGCCGTCGCCGGGCGAATACGACTGGGGCTGGCTCGACCGTGCGGTCGACGTGCTCGGCGCGGCCGGCCTCGAGATCGTGATGTGCACGCCGACCGCGACGCCGCCGAAATGGCTGGTCGACCGTCATCCCGACATCCTCGCGATCGGCGCGGACGGCCGGCCGCGCGCGTTCGGCTCGCGCCGCCACTACGATTTCTCGTCGCCGACCTATCTCGAAGCGTCGCGCCAGATCTGCACGGCGGTCGCCGAGCGCTACGGCCGCCATCCGGCCGTGCGCTACTGGCAGACCGACAACGAGCTCGGCTGCCACCAGACCGTCGTCAGCTACTCGCCGGCCGCGCTCGTGCGCTTCCGCGAATGGCTGAAGGCGCGCTACGGCACGATCGACGCGCTGAACCGTGCATGGGGCACCGTGTTCTGGAGCATGGAGTATCGCCATTTCGACGAAGTCGACGCGCCGGTGGGCACCGTGACCGAAGCCCATCCGTCGCATCGCCTCGACTACCGACGCTTTGCGTCCGACGAGCTCGCGCGCTATCACCGGATGCAGGTCGACGTGATCCGCGCACACTCGCCGGGCCGGCCGGTCGCGCACAACTTCATGCAGCTGTTCACCGAGTTCGATCACTACGAGGTCGCCCGCGACCTCGACATCGCGACGTGGGACAGCTACCCGCTCGGCGCGCTGGAGGAGCAATGGTTCGCGCCCGACGTGAAGGCGCGCTGGCTGCGCACCGGCCATCCGGATTTCGCGTCGTTCAATCACGATCTGTATCGCGGCATGTCGAAGCTGCCGTTCTGGGTGATGGAACAGCAGCCGGGGCCCGTGAACTGGGCGCAGTGGAACCCCGCGCCGCTGCCGGGCATGGTGCGGCTGTGGAGCTGGGAGGCGTTCGCGCACGGCGCCGGCTGCGTGTCCTACTTCCGCTGGCGGCAAGCGCCGTTCGCGCAGGAACAGATGCACGCGGGGCTGCACACGCCCGACGACAAGCTCGACGAAGGCGGCCGCGAAGCGCAGCGCGTCGCGCGCGAGATCGCGACCGTGCACGACGCCGGCGCGGACGCGGACGGCGCGGTGCGCGCGCCCGTTGCGCTGGTGTTCGACTACGAGGCGAAGTGGCTGTTCGAAGTGCAGCCGCAGGGTGCCGATTTCCACTACCCGCGTTTCGCGTTCGAGTACTACTCGGCGCTGCGCGCGCTCGGCCTCGACGTCGACATCGTGTCCGCGCACGCGCCGCTCGACGGCTACCGCGTCGTCGTGGTGCCGCCGCTGCCGATCGTGCCGGACGATTTCGCGTCACGACTCGCCGCATCGGGCGCCCATGTGGTGTTCGGGCCGCGCACCGGCTCGAAAACCGTCGACCTGCAGATTCCGCCGGCGCTGCCGCCCGGCCCGCTCGCGTCGATCCTGCCGGTACGCGTGTGGCGCGTCGAATCGCTGCGGCCGAACCTGACCGAACGGATCGACGGCACGCTGCGCGACGGCTCGCCGCTCGCGGGCGCGGCGCGCCACTGGCGCGACTTCGTCGAACTGCACGACGACACGCGCAGCGTCGTGCATGCGCGCTTCGCCGACGGTCATCCGGCCTGCGTGTCGCATGGCGCGCTGCATTACTGGGCCGCGCTGTTCGACGACGCGACCACCATGCGCCTGTTCGCCGATGTCGCGGCCGAAGCGGGCCTCGCGCCGACGCCGCTGCCCGACGGCGTACGCGTGAGCCGCCGCGGCGGCCTGACCTACGTGTTCAACTACGGCAGCACGCCGCACACGATCGACGCGGTACCGCCGTCGGCGTTCGTGTTCGGCGCCGCGCAGGTCGGACCGCAGGACGTAGCCGTGTATCGAAGCCGTTCGTAACCCCTCACCGGCGCCGCGACGCGCCGGGCACGCACAACGACACACAGGACTGGAGACACCATGACACATCGCCCCCTTCGCGCCGCCCCCCGGCTCGCCACGGCCGCCGCGGTCGCCTTCGCGTCGCTCGGCACGACGGCGCCCGCCGATGCCGGCACGCTGACCCTCAACATCGCGTTCAAGGGCGCGAGCCAGCGCGCGGTCTGGCAGTCGACGATCGAAGCGTTCCACAAGGCGCATCCCGACATCGACGTGAAGCCGACCTTCGTCGACGAGGAAGCGTACAAGGTGCAGCTCCCGGCGTGGCTCACCACCGTCGCGCCGGACGTCGTGAACTGGCACGCGGGCGAACGGATGGCGTACTACGCGAAGCGCGGGCTGTTCGAGGACCTGAGCGGCGACTGGACGAAGAACGGCTGGGATGCGATGTATGCGTCGACGCGCAGCGCGTCGTCCTATAACGGCAAGCAATACGCGGCGCCGACCGTCTACTACTCGTGGGGGCTGTTCTACCGCAAGGACCTGTTCCGCAAGGTCGGCATCGCCGACGAGCCGAAGACGTGGGACCAGTTTCTCGATGCGTGCAAGAAACTGAAGGCGGCCGGCATCACGCCGATCGCGATCGGCGGCCGCGACGCGTGGACGCTCGCCGGCTGGTTCGACTATCTCGACCTGCGCCTGAACGGCAACGCGTTCCATCAGCAACTGATGGCCGGCGACGTGCCGTACACCGACCCGCGCGTGAAGAAGGTCTACACGACGTGGAAATCGCTGATCGACTCGGGCTACTTCATCGACAACGCGCTGTCCTACGATCTCGACGGCGCGCAGCCGTTCCTGTTCCAGGGCAAGGCCGCGATGATGCTGATGGGTACCTTCATCGCGGCCGGTTTCCCGCCGAACGTGAAGCCGGAAATGGGTTACTACCGCTTTCCGATCATCGACCCGAAGGTGCCGACCGCCGAGGACGGCCCGGTCGAATCGCTGCACATCCCGACCAAGGCGAAGAACAAGGCCGACGCGCACACGTTCCTCGCGTTCGTCGAAACGCCCGAGATGGGCGCGAAGCTCGCCGAAGGGCTCGGCTCGCTGTCGGCCAACAGCAAGTCGCCCGAGCCGGCCGATCCGATCTCGCGCATCGGCTTCCGGATCCTCGCCGACACGAAGGGCGGCGTCGCGCAGTTCTACGACCGCGACATGACCAAGGAAATGGCCGACGAAGGGATGAAGGGCATGCAGCAGTTCCTCGCGAATCCCGCGCAGCTCGATACGGTGCTCGCGCAACTCGAACAGACCCGCAAGCGGATCTACAAGAAGTGACCGCGTGACCCAACCGGCGGCCGCGCGCCGCCGTGTCCGTTCAGGAGGCTTGCCGTGTCCAGTCCGATCACGTCCACCCCGCCCGCCGGCACCGCACCGCCGCCGCGCGGCCCGTCCACCACCGCGTTGCCCGCGCGCCGGCCGTCGCCCGCCGTGCGGCGGCAACGGCGCGCCGCGTGGCTGTTTCTCGCGCCGGCCTGCGCAATGGTTGCCATTTATGTGATCTGGCCGATCCTGTCGACGTTGTGGCTGAGCCTGTACAACTGGGACGGGATGACCGAGCGCACCTTCGTCGGGCTCGCGAACTACGCGGAGCTGCTGCAGGCGCCGACGTTCTACACCGCGCTGCGCAACAACGTGATCTGGCTCGTGCTGTTCATGCTCGCACCGCCGCTCGGCCTCGCGCTCGCGCTGTACCTGAACCAGGCGGTCGGCGGCATCCGGCTCGTGAAGTCGCTGTTCTTCGCGCCGTTCGTGCTGTCGGGCGTGGTCGTCGGGCTGATCTTCTCGTGGTTCTACGATCCGACTTTCGGGCTGCTCGCGGTCATCGCCGGGCACGGCATCCCGGTGCTCGGCGACGCACGCTATGCGACGCTCGGCGTGGTGTTCGCGGCGCTGTGGCCGCAGACGGCGTACTGCATGATCCTGTACCTGACCGGCCTCACGTCGATCAACCCGGAACAGATCGAAGCCGCGCGGATGGAAGGCGCGCGCGGCTTCGCGCTGCTGTGGCACGTCGTGCTGCCGCAACTGCGGCCGACCACCTTCATGGCGATCGTCGTCACCGTGATCGGCGCGCTGCGCAGCTTCGACCTGATCTCGGTGATGACGGGCGGCGGCCCGTTCGAAAGCTCGACCGTGCTTGCGTATTACATGTACGACCAGGCGATCAAGTACTACCGGCTCGGCTATTCCGCGTCGATCGCGGTCGTGCTGTTCGCGATCATGCTCGTCTACATCGTGTTCCAGTTGCGCCGCATGCTGCGCAACGAGCAGTGACCTTTCGGGAGCCCACTCATCATGTTTCCGACACCCGTTGCCCACTGGAAGCCGGTATCGCGCCGGCTGTACAAGCTGTCGCTGCCCGTCGCGCTCGTGATCTGGCTGCTGCCGATGATCGCGGTGTTCGTCACGTCGGTGCGCTCGACGGAGGAACTCGTCGAAGGTCACTACTGGGGCTGGCCGCGCCGCTTCGCGATGATCGAGAACTATCGCGATGCGCTGACCACGTCGCCGATGCTGCATTACTTCTGGAACAGCGTGCAGATCACCGTGCCGTCGGTCATCGGCTCGATCGCGCTCGCGGCGATGGCCGGCTTCGCGCTCGCGACCTACCGGTTTCGCGGCAATACCGCGCTGTTCGGCACGTTCGTCGCCGGCAATTTCGTGCCGGTGCAGGTGCTGATGATTCCGGTGCGCGACCTGTCGCTGCGGCTCGGCGTGTTCAATACCGTCGAAGCGCTGATCCTGTTCCACGTCGCATTTCAGACGGGGTTCTGCACGCTGTTCCTGCGCAACTTCATCAAGCAGCTGCCGTTCGAGCTGATCGAGGCGGCGCGCATCGAAGGCGCGGGCGAATGGACGGTGTTCTGGCGGATCGTGCTGCCGCTGATCCGGCCGGCGCTGGCCGCGCTCGCGATTCTCGTGTTCACGTTCGTGTGGAACGACTACTTCTGGGCGCTGTGCCTTACGCAAGGCGACGAGGCGGCGCCGATCACGGCGGGCGTCGCCGCGCTGAAAGGTCAATGGACGACTTCGTGGAACCTCGTCTCGGCCGGGTCGATTCTCGCCGCGCTGCCGTCGGTCGCGATGTTCTTCGCGATGCAGAAGCATTTCGTCGCGGGACTCACGTTCGGCGCGACGAAAGGCTGAACGCGCGCCGCTCGCGTTTCGAATCTCCCCCTCCGCATCGTGAGGTTGCCCGCTTCGGCGGGCTTTTTTCATGCTTTGCAGATTGAGGCGATGTCGGTTGGCGACCTCGGCCCGCCATCCAGGCTCCAATGCCGCCAACCGATTAAACGCGCAGCTGGATGCTGGCGGTTTCGACGCGCCTGGACGTCTGGGCGCGACTTTGCTCGACATCGATTCGGCTACGCGTACTTGTCGCCGACCGTACTGCGAATCGGATGGGTGTCGTAGACGATGATCATTCGTTCGATGAGCCCCGCGACGTCGAACTCGAATACGTCGACGCACTCGAAGCGCGCCGCCGAGCCGTCTTTCAGGCCCCAGTCGTAGATGAAGTAACCGGTCGCACGGCGAGCGCCACTCGTGCTGACGCAGATATCGATCGGCGTAATCCTGCTTTCTCCCGACGCGGCAGCGACCTTCGAAAAGAAGGGCTCAGGCTGCATCCAGCCGAGAAAGGGCGAGAAAATCCGCGCGTCCGGCGTAAATAGCGCGCAGATGGCGCCGACATCGCCTCGCTCCAGTTCCCGAAGGTAGGCGCGAACCTGTTGCGTATATAGTGATCCCGACGTTGAGCCCAAGGCTATCCTCCGATCATTCGTTGACGACCCCGTTCACTCGCAAGAACAGGGCATCCGGTAGACGCACGATAGCGACGCCCCGATGACCGAACAATCGAAAAATTTGCAACCCGGGTATGCGGCGCATGCATACCCGCTGGCCGACCTGACGCGGCCGCTCCCGCCGTTGGCGGCGATTCAGTCGTTCGTCGCCGCGGCGCAGCTGGGCAGCGTCAGCAAGGCGGCGGACCACCTATGCCGGACGCAAGGTGCGGTCAGCCGCCAGATACAGCAGCTGGAAACGCATTACCGATGCGCACTCTTCGTGCGCCACGTATCGGGCCTGACGTTGACGGCGGAAGGGAATGCACTGCTGACGGTCGCGGTCAACGTGCTCACGCAATTGGTTCGGCACGCGGACGTCCATGCACGGGCGATCTCGGTGCTCACGTTGAAGCTGCCTTCCACGTTCGCCGTTCGCTGGCTGCTCCCGCGGCTGCCGGACATCCAGCGCGCGATGAGCGGAACGGAGCTTCGTATCTCGACATCCGCGGACGACACGCCGGATTTCACGACGTCCGACGTCGATGCCGTCGTCGTGCGCGGCACGGGACAATGGACCGGTATGGAGGCGATCCCGCTGTTTGCCGAGATGCTCACGCCGATGTGCGCGCCCGCCTTGGCAACCTCACTGCGATCCGTTGCCGACCTTGCGCAGGTCGAATTGCTCCATCCCGGGCCCAGCCACGCGGAATGGAGGTGCTGGCTCGATCATGTCGGGGCACGCCAGGTCGATGCGGGACGCGGACTCGTATTCGATACCCTCGAATTGACGCTCGCGGCATCGATGGAAGGACACGGCGTTGCAATCGGCGACCCGCGAATGGCAAGAGACCGGCTCCGCGCCGGATCGCTGGTGACGCCGTTCGACGACGTGGCTCGAGACGGCCTTTCGTACTTCGTCGTCTATCCGCCCCAACGTGCGGCACAACCGAAAATTCGGGCCCTCGCCGACGTCTTGCTGCGACTTGCGCGAGAAGACCGATAGGCGAGCATCCGATACCCGGGTGGAATCGACATGCTCGAATGACCCACCCACAGTACCGGCGAATGACGGGCCTGTCAGAGATCGCCGCGCACTTCACCGGTTCCCAGCGCGCTCCGCTGGCGGTTGACCTCCGCCCACAGCGCATCGCTGTCATCCTCGCGCAGCACGATCATGCAGTCCAGTTGATCGTCGGTCACGCCGAAGTATTCGCGGATTTCTTGGCGAACCCCATCGATGAAGTGCGCGTATTCCGGCGTTGCCTGCGCCTGAGCATGCAAGGCGTCGTACTCGGCATCGTCCACGCCGCCGCCGTGCTCGTCGATATAGCGCGTGATCCACTGGTCCCGCTCGTGGTCATAATCGGCCTCGGCGCGCATCGCTTGCACGGCCGTGTACAAATCCAGTTGGGCAAACGCGGCGATCGCCGCCGTTGTCGCCTCGTCGAATGTCGTCGTCATTCCCTCTCTCACTTCAGTCATCGCACATCGTCGGTCACGCCGGGAAGGCCGGGTCGCGGCCGGTTTCAGGTCGGCAACGAAAAAACCGGCCGCGCTGCTTCCAGCCACCCGTATTCGTCCACTGCATCGGACGATTCAATCGTCTCGGCACCCCGGACAGGAAGATTCGGCCTACCTGGACGGTTTGCCCGGTTTGCCGCGCCCACCGGCGGATTTCCCGGCGGGCTTCGCCGCCCCCGTCTTCCCGGCTGGCTTGCTGCGCGGCTTCTGCACGCTGAACGGGCTGCCGATGGTGTAGTCCGGACCTTTACCGGCACCAGCGGCCGTCGCATGCTGCGCCCCCGGCTTGCGCCTGCCGTCGTTGCTCGGCGTATGCGGCTTCTTGCCCGGCGTTTGCCTCGCGACCGGCGCGGCTTGCGGCACCTTGGGCTTCTTCGGCTTTTTCGGTTTCTTGATGATCTGGCCCGTCGCGCTGGTTTCCGGCACGCGATGCTCGGCTTCGAAACCCGGCTCTTCTTCGCGCCGCAGCGTCTGCCGGATCAGCGCTTCGATCGCGGCCAGTTGCGGCGCTTCATCGGCGCATACCAGGGATACCGCCACGCCGCTGGCGCCCGCGCGGCCGGTGCGGCCGATACGGTGCACATAGTCTTGCGCGACGATCGGCAGATCGACGTTGATCACGAGCGGCAGATCGTCGATATCCAGTCCGCGCGCCGCCACATCGGTGGCGACCAGCATCTGCACTTCGCCCGCCTTGAAACGCTCCAGCGCCCGCAAACGCGCGGGTTGCGGCTTGTCGCCGTGGATCGTGTCGACCGCATAGCCGGCTTTCTCCAGCATCACCGCCAGATAATCGACGCCATTGCGGGTCTTGACGAACACCAGCGCGTGCTCCCACTTGTTTTGCGCCACCAGATGCATGAACAGGTCCGGCTTGTTCCGCTTGTCGACCGTCACCACCCACTGCTTGATCTTGCTGGCCGTGGCGTTGGGCGCGCTGACGCTGATATCGACCGGGCTGCGCAGAATGCCCGCCGCCATCGTGCGGATCTCGTCGGAGAACGTGGCGGAGAACAGCAATGTCTGGCGCTTGGCGGGCAACGCGGCAAAGACCGCGTCGAGTTCGCGCGCGAAGCCGAGATCGAGCATGCGGTCGGCTTCGTCGAGCACCAGCGTCTGCACCTGATCGAACTGCACCGCGTTCTGGCGATTGAGGTCGAGCAAGCGGCCCGGCGTCGCCACGAGCACGTCGACGCCCTTGCGCAGCTTCATCATCTGAGGATTGATGCTCACCCCGCCGTAGGCGGCCAGAAACCGCAGATCGAGGCCTTTGCCGTATTCGACGAAGCTTTGCAGCACCTGTTCGGCCAGTTCGCGCGTGGGCACCAGCACCAGCACGCGCGCGCGGTTGCTGGATACCGCCGGGCCGTGTTGCACCAGCCGTTGCAACAGCGGCAGCGCAAAACCGGCCGTCTTGCCGGTGCCGGTCTGGGCCGCGGCCATCACGTCCTTGCCGCCGAGCACGGCGGGAATCGCCTTGGCCTGCACCGGCGTGGGTGTCTGGTAATTGAGGCCCTGCAGGTTACGCAGCAACGGCTCGATCAGGCCAAGCGAGGCAAAAGACATGGACGTATTCCGGGCGAAAACCGCAATTCTAGCGGTTACCGCGCCGGTTGCGCCCCGCCCACGCCGCCGCGCAGCCGCACGTCCACCGCCCCGATATTCTTCTCGTGCGCGACCAGCATCAACGACAGCGCGTGGTGAATGTCCGGATCGGCGAGCGTCGGAAGCAAGGTCTGCAGCTTGCGCACGACCCAGCGTTGGCCGCGATTCAGGAACGCCATCCGCTCCGCCAGATCGTCGATCGCCATCGCCTTCTCATAGAACGCGCCGGTCGCGCGCGTCGGCACCGCGTCGAGCGACCGGATCGCGTCGACGAGCACGCTGCACCAGTGCGCCTCGTCCTGGCGGATACGGGCGATCAGCCGATGCAGCTCGGGATCGTCGGTCACCTCGGTCGCCGTCTCGGACGCGACGCGCGCACCCGCGCGCTCGGCTTCCAGCAATTCATCGAGCGTAGCCAGCAACGCGGCGCGGCGCTCGTGTTCGCGCTCGTCGACGGCGCCGGCCGGCGTCCCCGTGCCGCCTTTGTCGAGTATCGCGGCCGCGCCGGCGACGATCCGCTGCAACACGTCGCCGGCCATCTCGACCGCCTCGATCCGCCCCGCGCCCGTGCCCGCATACAGCGCCATCGCCTCGACATCGCCGGTCATCGTGCGCAGCGGCGAATCGGTGCTGAACAGATAGATCGGCCGCCCTTCCTCGTCGCCGATCACGGTCCGCGCGTCGCCGAACGGATCGCCGCGTTCGCCGCGCGTCACGCTCGACGGCAGCACGCGCACCCTCGCGCCGCGGGGCCAGTTGATGTGGAAGATGTCGGTCAGCAGCGTGTCGCCTTCGTGCGCCTCGACGATGCGCTGCTTGTGATACGCATGCGCGAACGATTCGTGGGTCGCGATGAAGGCCGTGCCCATCACCGCGCCCTGCGCGCCGAGCGCCATCGCGGCCGCCACGCCCGCACCGTCGACGATCCCGCCCGCCGCGAGTACCGGCACGTTCGCGGCACCGATCACGTCGGGCAGCAACGCGGCAAGCGGCCGGTCGCCGCGGACATGGCCGCCCGCCTCGCGCCCCTGCACGATCAATGCCTGCGCCCCGGCCGCTTCGGCCGCGCGCGCATCGTCGAGCGAGCCGACCTGATGCACCACGCACACGCCCGCGTCGCGCAGGCGCCGCACGACGGCCGGCATCACGTCCCAGAACAGCGCGACGACGGGCACGCCCAGCTCGACGCATGCGTCGAGCTGGGCATCGAGCAGATCGGGCGGCGTCGACGCGGGAATCAGATTGATGCCGAACGGGCGATCGGTCGCCGCGCGTACTCGCTGCACTTCGCTGCGGATCAGCGCAACCGGCTCGCGCACCATGCCGAGAAAGCCGAACCCGCCGGCCGCGCTCACGGCGCTCGCGAGCTCCGCGCGCGCGACACCGCCCATGCCCGCGAGCACGATCGGCCAGGTGCAGCCGAGCAGGTCGCAGACGGGGCGATGCAGGATCTGGATGGCGCGGGCGTCGTGCCCGTCGCCACGCGTCGGAATCGACATGCAGCATCCTCCTGTCAGAAGCGGGATCGGTGGCGTATCACGCTCGACGGTACGCCGTACGTGTTGCATCCACGTGCACGAGCGATGCCAAGCCGCGCACCGAATAGATCACATTGTGACATATTCGATCGTGAGGCCGCAGCGTCAACGCACCAAGCGTGATTTACATCAACGTGCAGGCGAGCCGCCGCCCGTTTACGTCCACCCTTCGAGCCGCAACGTCGAACGCACGAGCCGCTGCTCCTCCTGCTCGATCTCGCGCAGATAGTCTACGCACTGACGGATATGTTCGCTCGCGGCCTTGCGCGCCTGGTCGGGCAGCCGCCCCGTGACCGCGTTGTAGAGCCGCGCGTGCTGACGGTCGATCTGCTTTTTCAGCGGTTCGCGGTGATAGAGGTTGTTCACCGACGCGAACACCGAGCTGAGCAGCAGGTCGGTCAGCGACTGCAGCGTATTGACGAGCACGGGGTTGTGCGACGCCTCGCAGATCGCAAGATGAAACGCGTGGTCGAGTTTCGCGCGCGCGGCGGGATCGAGATCCTGCGCGTCGGCCGCCGTCATTTCCTCGTAGCGGCGCCGGATCAGGATGAAATCGGCCGGCGTGCCGCGCAGCGCCGCGAGCCGCGCGGCTTCGGCCTCGAGCATTCCGCGCACCTCGAACAGGTCGTACAGCGTACGCGGCTGCGAGCCGAGCAGATGCATCATCGGCGTGATCGCACGCTGCGGGGTCAGGCTCGCGACGAACGAACCCTTGCCGTGCGTCGTGTCGATGATCCCGCGCGCGTGCAGCAGCTTCATGCCTTCGCGCACGGCCGTGCGCGACACGCCGAGCTTCTCGGTCAGCCGCCGCTCCGACGGCAGCGCCTGCCCGGCCTTCAGCACGCCGTCGACGATCAACTGCTCGATCCGCTCGGCGACGACGTCGGCCACGCGTCGCGCCGGCCCTTCCCGCTCCTGCATTTCCATACTGGTATGACCACTTTGGACAGATGACGCCGATTTTCGCATAAAGCCTTGTAGTCATTGGGTTTTACCGATCCTTCACGAACGCAGGACCGATCGCGTATCAAAAACTGGTATGACCACCTTCGCGACGTCTGGACATGCCCGCGCGGGCCACCAAGAATCCTGTCCTTCCGGCGTGTCGCGCCTCGCGCGGCCGCCCGCATGGTGGAGACGAACCAATGAGTTTCATCTACGACGAACGGATCGACGGGCCGCTGGCGACCGTCGATCGCGCCACCCTCGTCGCCGCGCTGCACGCGGCGGCGCCCGGCCTCGACGTGCTGCACGAACGCGAGGCGCTCAAGCCGTTCGAATGCGACGGGCTGGCCGCGTACCGCACGGTGCCGCTCGCGGTCGTGCTACCCGACACGGTCGACCAGGTGCGCGCGGTGTTGCGCGTCGCAGCCGCGCACGGCGTGCCGGTCGTCGCGCGCGGCGCGGGCACCGGATTGTCGGGCGGCGCGATGCCGCTCGAAAAAGGCATCCTGCTGGTGATGGCGAAGTTCAACCGGATCCTCGACATCGACCCCGATGCCGGCATCGCGCGCGTGCAGCCCGGCGTGCGCAATCTCGCGATCTCGCAGGCCGCCGCGCCGCACGGCCTCTACTACGCGCCCGATCCGTCGTCGCAGATCGCGTGCTCGATCGGCGGCAACGTCGCCGAGAACGCGGGCGGCGTCCACTGCCTGAAATACGGGCTCACGGTGCACAACATCCTGAAGGTCGAGATCCTGACGATCGACGGCGACACGCTCACGCTCGGCGCCGACGCGCTCGATGCACCGGGCTTCGACCTGCTCGCGCTGTTCACCGGCTCCGAAGGGATGCTCGGCATCGTCACCGAGGTGACGGTGAAGCTGTTGCCGAAGCCGCCGAGCGTGAAGGTGCTGATGGCGAGCTTCGACGACGTCGCCGAGGCGGGCGCCGCGGTCGCGCGGATCATCGGCGCGGGCGTGATCCCCGGCGGCCTCGAGATGATGGACAACCTCGCGATCCGCGCGGCCGAGGACTTCATCCACGCGGGCTATCCGGTCGACGCGCAGGCGATCCTGCTGTGCGAGCTCGACGGCGCGGCCAGCGACGTCGACGAGGATGCCGAACGCGTCGCCGCGCTGCTGCGCGACGCGGGCGCAAGCGAGATTCGCGTCGCGCGCGACGAAGCCGAGCGCCAGCGCTTCTGGGCCGGCCGCAAGAACGCGTTCCCGGCGGTCGGCCGGATGTCGCCCGACTACTACTGCATGGACGGCACGATCCCGCGCCGCGAGCTGCCGCGCGTGCTCGAAGGGATCGCCGCGCTGTCCGCCGAATACCGGCTGCCGGTCGCGAACGTGTTCCACGCGGGCGACGGCAACATGCACCCGCTGATCCTGTTCGATGCGAACCGGCCCGGCGAGCTCGACCGCGCGGAAGCGCTCGGCGGCAAGATCCTCGAGCTGTGCGTCGCGGCGGGCGGCAGCATCACCGGCGAGCACGGTGTCGGGCGCGAGAAGATCAACCAGATGTGCGTGCAGTTCAACGCCGACGAAATCACGTTCTTCCACGCGGTGAAGGCCGCATTCGATCCGCAGGGGCTGCTCAATCCCGGCAAGAACATCCCGACGCTGCACCGCTGCGCCGAATTCGGCGCAATGCACGTCCATCACGGCAAGCTGCCGTTTCCCGAACTGGAGCGCTTCTGATGCGACGCGACATCGAATCCATCGACGACAGCGCGGCGCTCGTCGCGCAGGTCGACGCGGCGATCCGCGATCGCCAGCCGCTGCGCATCCGCGGCGCCGGCACGAAGGCGTTCGTCGGCCGCCCGGTCGAAGGCCGCACGCTCGACGTGCGCACGCATCGCGGCATCGTGTCGTACGACCCGACCGAACTCGTGATCACCGCGCGCGCGGGCACGCCGCTCGCCGATCTGGACGCGATGCTCGACGCGGCCGGCCAGATGCTGCCGTGCGAGCCGCCGTCGTTCGGCGGCGCGGCCACCGTCGGCGGCATGTTCGCGGCGGCGCTGTCGGGCCCGCGTCGTCCGTGGGCCGGCGCGGTGCGCGACTTCGTGCTCGGCTGCCGCGTGATCACCGGCCACGCGAAGCATCTGCGCTTCGGCGGCGAAGTGATGAAGAACGTCGCGGGCTACGACGTGTCGCGCCTGCTAGCCGGCAGTTTCGGTTGCCTCGGCGTCGTGACCGAAGTGTCGCTGAAGGTGCTGCCGAAGCCGCGCGCGACGTGCGATCTCGCGTTGACGCTTGCGGCAAGCGAAGCCGTGCAGCGCGTCGCCGCGTGGCGTCGCGCGGGGCTGCCGCTCGCGGGTGCGTGCCACGCGAACGGCGTACTGCGCGTGCGGATCGAAGGCGGCGACGGCTCGGTGAAGGCCGCGCGCGACATGATCGGCGGCGACCGGATGGACGACCGCGGCGACGCATGCTGGGCGCGGCTGCGCGATCTCGCGCTGCCGTTCTTCGACGACCCGCGTCCGCTGTGGCGCGTGTCGGTGCCGGCTGCCGCGCCGCTCGACGCGTGGCCGGGCGCGCAGCTCGTCGACTGGGGCGGCGCGCAGCGCTGGCTGAAAAGCGACGCGGCGCCGGCCGACGTGCAGCGCCTGGCCGCGCAATGGGGCGGCCACGCGACCTGCTTCACGCCGGGCACGACACCTGAGCCGTTCCAGCCGCTGCCGCCCGCGCTGCTGCGCGTGCACCGGCAGCTCAAGGCGCAGCTCGACCCGCACGCGATCTTCAATCCCGGCCGGCTCTACGCCGACTTCTGACGCGAACCCGATCCCGACCCGCCGATGCAAACCAATCTCAGCGAAGCAAGCAAGGCCCTCGCCCGGGCCGACGAAGCGGAAGCGATCCTGCGCGCGTGCGTGCACTGCGGCTTCTGCAATGCGACCTGCCCGACCTATCAGGTGCTCGGCAACGAGCTCGACGGGCCGCGCGGCCGCATCTACCTGATCAAGCAGTTGCTCGAAGGCGAGCCGTGCGGCGAACGCACGCAACGGCATCTCGACCGCTGCCTGACGTGCCGCAACTGCGAGACGACCTGCCCGTCCGGCGTGCGCTATCACACGCTGCTCGACATCGGTCGCGCGGAAGCCGAAAAGCGCGTGCAACGGCCGGCGCGCGAACGCCTGCTGCGCGCCGGGTTGCGTCACGTGGTGCCGCGCCCGGCCACGTTCGCCGCGCTGCTGAAGGCCGGCCGCGCGCTGCGCCCGCTGCTGCCCGGCACGCTGCGGGACAAGATCCCGGCCGCCGTGCCCGCCGCCGCGCCGCGCCCGGCCGTGCGTCATGCACGGCGCGTGCTGATGCTAGAGGGCTGCGTGCAGCCGTCGCTGTCGCCGAACACCAATGCGGCCGCCGCGCGCGTGCTCGACCGGCTCGGCATCAGCGTGAGCCCCGCGCGCGAAGCCGGCTGCTGCGGCGCGACCGAATATCACCTGAACGCGCAGGATGCGGGCCTTCAGCGCGCGCGCCACAACATCGACGCATGGTGGCCCGCGATCGAGGCCGGTGCGGAGGCGATCGTGCTGACCGCGAGCGGCTGCGGCGCGTTCGTGAAGGAATACGGCGACCTGCTGCGCTCCGACCCCGTCTATGCGGAGAAGGCGCGGCGCGTCAGCGCGCTCACGCGCGATCTGGCCGAAGTGATCGCGGCCGAGCCGCTCGACGCACTCGCCGATGCGACGCCACGGCGCGTCGCGGTCCATTGCCCGTGCACGCTGCAGCACGCGCAGCGCCTCGGCGGTGCGGTCGAGCGCATCCTGACGCGGCTGGGCTTCGATCTGACGAATGTCGCCGACGGCCATCTGTGCTGCGGCTCGGCCGGCACGTATGCGCTGACGCAACCCGACCTCGCGACGACACTACGCGACAACAAGCTCGATGCGCTCGAAGCGGCGCAGCCGGACCTGATTGTCACCGCCAACGTCGGCTGCCAGACTCATCTGAACGGCGCGGGCCGCACGCCCGTGCGCCACTGGATCGAGCTCGTCGACAACCGGCTGGTCACCTGACCGCCGCTTCCGGAGGAAACCCATGCAAACGAAACCCGAACTCGAACTGGCCGATGCCGAGCGCATGCTCGCCGCGGCGCGCGCGGAAGCGGAACGCCACGGCTGGGCCGTGTCGATCGCCGTCGTCGACGACGGCGGCCACCTGCTCGCGTTCGCGCGGCTGAACGGCGCATCGCCGGCCAGCAGCACCCTCGCGCAGGACAAGGCCCGCGCGGCGGCGCTCGGCCGTCGCGAGACGAAGGCGTATGAGGATATGATCAACGGTGGCCGCACCGCGTTTCTGAGCGCGCCGCTAACGGGCTTGCTCGAAGGCGGCGTGCCGGTCACGGTCGGCGGCCGGATTGCAGGCGCGATCGGTGTGTCTGGCGTAAAGTCCGAACAGGACGCGCAGATCGCCCGCGCCGGTACACAGAGCGTCGCGGAATAACCAGCCAAACCGCGCGCATTTTCCCCGGGAGGATTCACGATGATCGACCAAGCAGGACTGCAAGTCGCGCCAGCGCTGAGCCAGTTCATTGAAAACGAAGCGCTGCCGGGCACCGGCATCGACAAGGCCGCGTTCTGGAGCGGTTTCTCGGCCCTGGTGCACGACCTCGCGCCGCGCAACCGCGAGCTGCTCGCCGAACGCGACCGCCTGCAGCAGGAACTCGACGCGTGGCATCGCGCGCACCCCGGCCCGGTTCGCGACCATGCCGCGTATCGCGCATTCCTCGAACGAATCGGCTACCTCGTGCCGGTCCCGTCGAACGTCGCGGCAGCCACCGCGAACGTCGACAGCGAGATCGCCACGCAGGCCGGCCCGCAGCTCGTCGTGCCGCTGTCGAACGCACGCTATGCGCTGAACGCCGCGAACGCGCGCTGGGGCAGCCTGTACGACGCGCTGTACGGCACCGACGCACTGCCCGAAGACGGCGGCGCCGAACGCACGTCGGCCTACAACCCGACGCGCGGCCAGCGCGTGATCGACTACGCGCGCAACGTGCTCGACACCGCGGCGCCGCTCGCGAGCGGCTCGCACCGCGACGCGCTGCGCTACCGCGTGCAGGACGGCCAGCTCGCGGTCGAAACCGCGCAGGGCAACGTCGCGCTCGCGCAGCCCGCGCAGTTCGTCGGCTACCAGGGCGCGGCCGATGCGCCGTCCGCGATCCTGCTGAAGCACAACGGCCTCCACCTCGAGATCCAGATCGACGCGTCGACGCCGATCGGCCGCGCCGATCTCGCGAACGTGAAGGACGTCGTGCTCGAAGCCGCGGTCAGCACGATCATCGACTGCGAGGATTCGGTCGCGGCGGTCGACGCCGACGACAAGGTCCAGCTCTACCGCAACTGGCTCGGCCTGATGCAGGGCACGCTGGTCGAGGAAGTCGCGAAGGGCGGCAAGACCTTCACGCGCCGCCTGAACGCCGATCGCGAGTACACGACGCCCGCCGGCGGCACGCTGTCGCTGCATGGCCGCTCGCTGCTGTTCGTGCGCAACGTCGGCCACCTGATGACCAACGGCGCGGTGCTCGACCGCGACGGCAACGAGATTCCGGAAGGGATTCTCGACGGTGTCGTCACGGTGCTGTGCGCGCTGCACGACCTGAAGGCGAAGCGCAATTCGCGCACGGGTTCGATCTACATCGTGAAGCCGAAGATGCACGGCCCGGTGGAAGTCGCGTTCGCCGACACGCTGTTCGCGCGCATCGAGGATCTGTACGGCCTGCCGCGCAACACGCTGAAGATGGGCATCATGGACGAGGAGCGCCGCACCAGCGTGAACCTCGCCGCATGTATCGCCGCCGCCGCCGCGCGCGTGGCGTTCATCAACACCGGCTTCCTCGACCGCACCGGCGACGAGATGCACACCGCGATGGAAGCGGGCCCGATGATCCGCAAGGGCGACATGAAGTCGTCGGCGTGGATCCAGTCGTACGAGCGCAACAACGTGCTCGCGGGCCTGTCGGCCGGCCTGCGCGGCCGCGCGCAGATCGGCAAGGGCATGTGGGCGATGCCGGACCTGATGCATGCGATGCTCGAGCAGAAGATCGCGCATCCGCGCGCCGGCGCGAACACCGCATGGGTGCCGTCGCCGACCGCCGCGACGCTGCACGCGCTGCACTACCACCTCGTCGACGTGCAGGCCGTCCAGCAGGAACTCGAGAAGACGCCGTACGCGAGCGAGCGCGACGCACTGCTCGAAGGGTTGCTGACCGTGCCGGTCGTCGAGCGTGCCGCGTGGAGCGAGGCGGAAATCCTGAGCGAGGTCGAGAACAACGCGCAGGGCATCCTCGGCTACGTCGTGCGCTGGGTCGAACAGGGCGTCGGCTGCTCGAAGGTGCCGGACATCCACGACGTCGGCCTGATGGAAGATCGCGCGACGCTGCGCATTTCGAGCCAACACATCGCGAACTGGCTGCGCCACGGCGTGATCACCGAGGCATTCGTGCTCGACGTGTTCAAGCGGATGGCGCGCGTCGTCGACCAGCAGAACGCCGGCGATCCGAACTATCGCCCGATGGCGCCCGGCTACGACCAGTCGACCGCGTTCCAGGCCGCGTGCGCGCTCGCGCTGCAAGGTACGTCGCAGCCGAGCGGTTATACCGAGCCGCTGCTGCATCAGTTCCGGCTCGCGTTCAAGGCGCAACAGCGCGGCGCATAAACCTGCGCATGCGGGTTCGTCCCGCATGCCGGGCGCCGGCCGTACGCCGGCCTCGCGAAACGGGCAGCCTCGCGGCTGCCCGTTTTCATATTCGCGTTCAGCCGAGCGTTGAAACCGATAATCGGCGCCTGTCGCCGGCCCACCATTAATCCGCCGGTATCCGCAACCGTCGGCGCGACCTCCCCGCTGCCCCGCAAAGCCTTGCGCCGCAACGCTGCGCCCGATATTGGCAAGCCCGGGATTACACCGTAATTTGACCCCGATCAACAGGATGCAACATTTTCCGCGCACGCAAACACGCGCGTTATACTCCGTGGAATTCGCATCACGCAATTCGTCAGATCGTCGAATTGCAGTCAATGTTTACCTGTAAATATAGGGTTTATCCGGTCGCGATTGTCGATAATCGGCGGCCGTTTTTTCCGCTGAACGAAAGGCTGGCACGGGCAGAGGGCTGCGCACCGGATCGCCACCGGTAGTCATACGAACAATCGCATCGACCCGCCGCCCGGCGACGATGCCCCCGATCCACGGACCATGGCCGAAACCGACTACGCAATGCCCAGCGAATCCGGCCTGACGAGCCGTGTCGCCGCTCATCTGCGCCGGTTCCTGCTGCCGCACCTGATCTTCTATACGGGGCTGCTGATCGCGCTGATCCTGCTGCTCCTGTGCGGAATCGTGCTGTACGAAGGCCGCATCGACGCGCGCGACCGTTCGCGCAGCATGCAGCAGAATCTCGCGCTGATGGCGTCGTGGGACATCGAACGCAACATCGAGATCTATTCGCTGTCGCTGCAGGCGGTCGTCGAAGGCGCGAACGACCCCGACGTCACCAAGCTGCCGATGCCGCTGCGCCGCCAGGTGCTGTTCGACCGCGCGACGACGGCCAAGTACCTCGGCGGCATCTACGTGCTCGACGCAAAGGGCGACATCGCGGTCGACGGCAAGAGCGACGTGCCGCGCAAGGCCAACTTCGCGAACGAACCGTACTTCACCGTGCCCCGCGACCACCCCGAGATCGGCCTGTACGTGAGCCCCCCGTATCATTCTCGGCTGCGCGGCGGCTCGCCGAGCATCGCGCTCAGCCGGCGAATCACGCGGCCCGACGGGTCGTTCGGCGGCGTCGCCGTGATGTCGATCCGGCTCGAATATTTCCAGAATCTGTTCTCGCGCCTGTCGCTCGGCGACCGCGGCTCGGTTGCCCTGATCAACACGGACGGCAAGATGGTCGCGCGCGAGCCCTACGACCCCAGGATTGTCGGCCGCGACATCAGTCGCGCGAGCACGTTCCGGCATTTCATGACCGCCAGCGAAGGGAGCTTCGCCGATACCGCGTCGATCGACGGCGTGCGACGCCTGTACGTGTTCCGGCACCTCGACGGCCTGCCGCTGATCGTCATGGTCGCGCGCTCGGAAGCGGACACCTACGCCGCGTGGTACGACCGTGCGATCCCGATCGGCTCCGCGATGGTCGTGCTCGCGATCGGCTTCGTCGGCCTGTCGCTGCTGCTCGACGTGCAATTGCGCAAGCGTCATCGCGCGGAAACCGAGCTGCAGGCGCTCGCGCGCACCGACGGCCTGACGGGCCTCGACAACCGCCGGATGCTCGACGTCACGCTCGCGCGCGAATGGCGGCGTGCCGCGCGCTCGCAACATGCGCTGTCGCTGCTGTTCATCGACGTCGATTACTTCAAGCGCTACAACGACACGCAGGGCCACCAGGCCGGCGACGACGCCCTCGCCGCGGTCGGCCACTGCATCGCCGGCTGCCTGCGCCGCCCGGCCGACTATGCGGCGCGCTATGGCGGCGAGGAATTCGTCGTGGTGCTGCCGGACATCGACTCGGACGGCGCGGTGACGATCGCCGAAACGATCCGCACGGGCGTCCTCGATCTCGGCATCCGCCACGACGCCGGCACGGTCGGCCGGCTGACGGTGAGCATCGGCGTGACGACCAGCTATCCCGAACGCGACGACAACATCCAGGCCGCGCTGAAGCTGGCCGACGATGCGCTGTACCGGGCGAAGGAAGGCGGGCGCAACCGCATCGTCGTGCAGGCGGCCACGCCGCCCGACGATCGCCAGTCGCGGCGGGCCTGAGCGTACGGGCAGCGGCGGGGCCGCCGCCGTCCGCAGGCAAAATCACCGACAATATCGGCTCGATACGCCACCGCGCCGCCGCGCGGCCGACGTCCCCGGCCGGGCCGCGCCTGGCTGGCCGCGCCTGGCCAGCCGCACCACGGCCGCGCCGGTTCGCGGCCGCTTCGCACCACCATGAGACTCAAGGCAAAGATCTTCCTTCTGGCCATCGTGCCGTTCCTGCTCGCGATCGCCGGCATCGGCTTCGGCGTGCGCCAGCAGGCGACGTCGCTCGCGCGCACGCAGCACGCGACGATCCAGGCCGCGTACCTGTCGAGCAAGGAAGTCGAGCTGAAACACTACGTCGAGCTCGCGACGAGCGCGATCATGCCGCTCTACGACGCGAGCGGCCGCAATGCGCGCGACGACGCGCTGCTGCGCACGCAGGCGCTCGCGATGCTGCAAAAGATGGATTTCGGCCCGGACGGCTATTTCTTCGTGTACGACCTGCACGGCAATTCGCTGATGCATCCGCGCGAGCCCGAACGCGTCGGCCACAACTTCTGGTCGATGCGCGACCCGCAGGGCGCACTGACCATCCAGAAGCTGATCGGCGCGGCGTCGCAGGGCGGCGGCTACGTGCGCTACGCATGGCAGCGGCCGTCGACGGGCCGCGTCGCGCCGAAGCTCGGCTACGTCGTCGCGCTCGAGCGCTGGGGCTGGATGGTCGGCACCGGCATCTATCTCGACGACGTCGACACCGCGCTGCAGCGCATCGACGCGCGCGCGTCCGCGAACATCGAGCGCACGATGAGCTGGCTCACCGCGATCGCGCTCACCGGCGCGGCGGCGATCGCCGTGTGCGCGCTGGTGCTGAACGTCAGCGAGTCGCGCAGCGCCGACGCGAAACTCAAGCAGCTCGCGCAGCGCGTCGTCGAATCGCAGGAGCAGGAGCGCGCGCGGCTGTCACGCGAACTGCACGACGGGATCAGCCAGATGATGGTGTCCGCGAAGCTGATGCTCGAATCCGCGCTCGCGCGCTTCGAGCGCGGCACGTCGCGCGTGCCCGAAGCCGAGCAGGCGCTCGCGTCGGGTGTCGGGCGGCTCGGCGATACGCTGCGCGAAGTCCGGCGCATCTCGCATGCGCTGCGGCCGTCGATGCTCGACGATCTCGGCCTCGCGGCCGCGCTCGAGCAACTCGTGCGCGAGCTCGGCGCCGAGAGCGGCATCGACATCGGCTATACGCAGGTCGCGCACAGCGGCACGCAGCCATTGCCCGAAGCCGTCAACACCGCGCTGTTCCGGATCGCGCAGGAAGCGCTGAGCAACATCGTGCATCATGCGCGGGCGTCGCGCGCGGCCGTCACGCTCGACGTCGGCGCGCAAACCGTCACGCTGACGATTGCCGACAACGGCTGCGGCTTCGACGCCGAACGCTCGCAGGCCGACGCGCGCCGCGGCATCGGCCTGCGCAACATGCGCGAGCGCCTCGACGCGCTCGGCGGCACGCTGACGATCACGTCGCAAGTGGGCCACACGATCGTCGCCGCACGCGTGCCGCTGCGCAGCGCGGCGTGACGACGCGCCCCATTACAGGAGACCTTTCACGCATGAGCGCCCCCGATACCGCCCGGCCCGCCGCCCGACTGCTGCTCGTCGACGACCACCCGCTCGTACGCGACGGCTTGCGGATGCGGCTCGAAGCGGCCGATCTGTCGGTGGTCGGCGAGGCCGGCAACGCGGACGAGGCGCTCGCGCTCGCCGCGTCGCTCGAACCCGATCTCGCGCTGATGGACGTCGGCATGAACGGCATGAACGGCATCACGCTCGCCGGCATATTCCACGAGCGCTTTCCGGGCATTCGCGTGCTGATGCTGTCGATGCACGACAACATCGAGTACGTGACGCAGGCGGTGCGTGCCGGCGCGAGCGGCTATCTGCTGAAGGATTCGCCCGCGAGCGAGATCGTCCGCGCGATCGGCGCCGTGCTGGCCGGGCAGACGTTCTTCAGCGAAGGGCTGGCCGCGCGCATGATCCAGGCGAGCGCGACCGCGTCGCCGCTGGACCGGTTGACGCCGCGCGAGCGCGACATCCTCGACGCGCTGGCCGAGGGGCTGTCGAGCAAGCAGATCGCGCAACAGACGGGGCTGTCGGTGCGCACGGTCGAGACGCACCGGCTCAACCTGAAGCGCAAGCTGGAGATCGAAGGGCAGGCCGAGCTGATCAAGTTCGCGGTCGAGCATCGGCGGCGGTAGGCCCGCCTGTCGAACCGATCCGCCGCGACCCGCCCGCGCGCCTTCTCATTCCGGCTCCGGCCGTGAAGACGTCACGCACGACACGGCCGCTTGCTGCGCCTTTTCACGTCGCATCGTCAACATCAGCGCGATCACCATACTGAGGATTCCGGAACACAGGATCGCGAGCGAAAACCCGTGCGCCATCGCATCCCGATACGCACCGAGCATGTCGGGCCGCGCGGCCGCGAGCACGTGCTCCATCACGGCCTGCCGCGCAAGCGTATCCGCGTGCGCGCCGCCCGCCGCGTGCATCGCGGCCGTCATCCGGTGCAACGCGCCGACGCTCATCATGCTGCCGAGCACCGCGATGCCCAGGCTCATCCCGGTCTGGCGCAATGCGTTCATCGTCGCCGACGCCATGCCCGCGCGCTCGGCCGGCGCCAGTTCCATCACGGTCATGCCGGTCGCCGGCACCGCGAGCCCCATGCCGACGCCGAGCAGCGCCAGCACCACGCCGACCGCCGCGTAGGGGGTTGTCGCACCGAAGCCGGCCATGACCGCGAGCATCGTGCCGATCAGCCCGTATCCGGCCACCATCAGCGTATGCAGCGGCATGCGTGCCGCGATGCGCCCGAACAGCATCGACGTGATCGCCGTCATCACGAACTGCGGCATCAGTTGCCAGCCCGCCGTGGCGGGCGCACGACCCTGCGCCTGCTGCAGGAACAGCGACAGGAAGAACAGGCTGCTGTACCCGGAGAACCCGAGCACAAACGACGCGAGATTCGCGCGCACCAGCCGCCGGTCGCGAAACAGCCACACCGGCAGCAGCGGCCGCTCGACCCGCGTTTCGACCCGGACGAAGACGACGAACGCCACCGCGGCGCCCGCCAGCGGCGCCAGCACCTTCACCTGCGACACACCGGCTTGGCCGATGCCGATCAGCCCGTAGGTCAGCAACCCGAGCCACACCACGCTCAGCGCCTGCCCGAACGGATCGAACGCCGCATGCGCCGGATGCCGGCGCTCCGGAATGCCCCAAGCGCCGAGCAGCACGGCCACGATGCCGATCGGCACGTTGACGAGGAAGATGTCCTGCCATCCGCCATGCTCGACGAGCAGGCCGCCCAGCAGCGGCCCGAGGATCAGCGCGAGCGCACTGAACGCCGACCAGCCGCCGATCACGCGGGCGCGTTCGCGCGCATCGGGAAACGCATGCGTGAGGATCGGCATCGCGCCGGGAATCAGCAACGCGCCGGCGAGCCCCTGGATCGCGCGGCCGGCCAGCAGCGGCCCGATCCTGCCCGCGCACGCGCAGACGATCGAACCGGCCGTGAACAGGATCACACTCGCGAGCCACACGCGCTTGTGACCGTAGCGGTCGCCGAGCGGGCCGGCCGACAGCATGAACGCGGACAGCGCGAGCGCGTACGCATTGACGACCCACTGCAGGCCGCCGATATCGGTATCGAGCGCCGTCTGCAGCGTCGGCAACGCGACGTTGACGATGCTGATGTCGAGCGTGGCGAGAAAGGTGCCGAGACAGGCGGCCAGGACGAGTGCGGCGCGACGGTAGCGAGACATGGCGGTCGACCCGCGACGGGTCCATTGATGAGAATGATTCTCATCTTACATATCGACTGACCGTCGGTCAATGGATCATGTTGGCCGTAAACGGGGGCGCTGGCCTAAACTGCGGGCTTTGCATGAACGGGCGTCGAGCCGCGCGATGACGGACAGGACCAAGGCAGGGATCAGGACAGTGAAAGACGACGCGCCGGCGGGCAAGCCGCGCACGAAGCCGGCGGAAGTCCGCCTCGAGGAACTGATGGCCGCGGCCGAGACGCTGTTCCTCGCGCAGGGCGTCGAAGCGACCACCATCAGCGAGATCGTCGAGCACGCGCAGGTCGCGAAGGGCACGTTCTATCACTACTTCGAATCGAAGACCGACATGCTCGCGGCGCTCGCGCAGCGCTACACCGCGTCGTTCCTCGACCAGTTGCAGCAGGCGGTGGACGCGTGCGACGCCGACGACTGGCTCGCGCGCCTGCGCGCATGGATCCGCGCCAGCATCGACATCTACGCCGCGACCTATCGCACGCACGACATCGTCTACACGAACCATCACCACCACGATCGCGAGAATGCCGACAAGAACGCGATCCTCGAGCAGCTCGGCGCGATTCTCGGCGGCGGCGCCCGGGCCGGCACGTGGCGGCTCGCGCACCCGCAGGTCACCGCGCTGCTGATCTATGCCGGCGTGCACGGCGCGACCGATCACATCATCGCGGCGCCGCAAACGGATCGCGCCGCGTTCGTCGATGCGGTGGTCGACGATTGCCTGCGGATGCTCGGCGTCGGCGCATGACGCGCGGCCGACGCGCCGATCGAGTAGGGTGAGGGGTCACCCCCTCAGCCCTCTCACACCACCGTACGTGCGGTTCCGCATACGGCGGTTCACGAACGAGACTGCAAACGCCGCTGTGTATCCAGCAGTGAGACCAACCCCATGGCGTCGAAGTAGCTTTTCGGGAACGCAGCGCGTGCATGCAGTGCTCCTGCGTTCCACCACGGGCCACGCCCGTTGTAGGCAGATTTGCACGCCCGCTCCTCCGAGAGCCCTTGTCGACGCAGCATCTTGACCCGGCTTCGAGGTACTTTGGCCTGTCGCCATAGAAGGCAACGTAACCGCCGTCTGATCCAGCCGTCCAGCTCCTCCAGCACCCGCTTGCCCTCGGTCCAGCGGAAGTAGCCCATCCATCCTCGCAGTACCGGATTCAGCACTGCGAGTGTGTCCGACAGGTTTCTTCCGCTTCCCGGCCTCACCAGTTCCCGCACCCGCGCCGTCAGCCTTTGCAGGCTTTCCGGTGCAATGCGCAGCTTCGCCTGACGATGCACCGTCACGCTATAGCCCAGGAACTTGCGCGTCCATGGCCGAGCGCACGCGCTCTTCGCCTCGTTGACTCCCAGCTTCAGGCGCTCCGCAAGGAACGCTGTCATCCCGGCCAACAGCCTCTGCCCCGCCGCCTTGCTTCGGACGTAGATATTGCAGTCGTCCGCGTAGCGGCAGAACGCCAACCCACGCTTCTCCAGTTCGCGGTCCCAATCCGTCAGCAGGATGTTCGACAGCAGGGGCGACAGTGGCCCGCCCTGCGGCGTGCCTTGTCTCCTTGCTTCGACCATCCCCCCACGCATCAGCCCCGCCTCCAGATACCGCCGGATCAGCTTGAGTACCCGGGCATCCTTCACCTGTCGCGCTACCCGCGACATCAGGATGTCGTGGTTGACCCGGTCGAAGAACTTCTCCAGGTCGATATCCACCACCCAGCGCCGGCCTTCCCGCACATACCGTCGTGCCTGCAAGACCGCCTGCTGCGCGCTGCGCCCCGGCCGGAAGCCGTAACTCGACTCGGAGAATCCCGGTTCGTAGATCGGTTGGAGGATCTGCAGCACCGCCTGCTGGATCAGCCGGTCCACTACCGTCGGTATGCCCAGTGTCCTCATCCCGCCCGCAGGCTTGGGAATGTCCACTGCGCGTACCGCCTGCGGGATGTACTGCCCAGCCAGCAGCGCCGCCTTGACGCTTGACCAGTGCACCTTCAGCCAGTCCCGCAGTGCCGTCACGCCCAGGGCATCCACCCCGGCCGCCCCGCCATTGCCGACCACCCTTCGGTACGCTCGCCACATGTTGCCTTTCTCGACCACCGCTTCCATCAGCAATGGCGCCCGCGCTTTCGTTCGCCCAACAGCCGCCGTGCCTGCCTCTGCACCCCCATCGGCCACCGGCAGGTTCCGCCCGCCTTCCTCCGCTGTAGGCTGCACTCGTTCGTGCATTTGGGCTTCGTCGGTAAGCATCGAGGTCTGTCGTCCTAATCACGCTCGTTCGTGTTCGGCCCTTCAGTGGCAAACCACCCACCTACTACGGCCTCTGCTGACTTCTGCACCGCCATCCCGCCGCCTCTCGACGCCGGTAGCACCATGGCAGCAGTGCAGATCTCCCCGTACATGGACGCCCCCGGCTTGCCAAGCTCTCAGTACGTGACGACGCGAGGTAAAGATTGCACCCGTACATTCGGACTCTGATTGTGGCCTTCGGCCACGGTCCCTGATGGGATGTGCTGGTTGGCGC